>JAPPDO010000314.1 GCA_028821635.1 Ekhidna sp. | reverse complement strand
CTTTGAAGGGGCACGTCCTGATTACTTAATAAAATCAAGCCATCAATTTCTCTGAAACCATCTGATAAAAAATCCTGAACAAAAAGAGTAGGTTCGTTGATATTTAGCTCATTTTGTAAGTCAGCATCGTGATAGTTTCTGTAAAGTGATTGAAAAAATAGCGTGGGAGTGATAATAAGTTTAGCCTCATCTTTAACGGCTGCGCTGGTAGCAGCTAACTGACTATTACCCAGAAAGGAATTATCAGACATGACAACATTTCTAAATGGGTTTACCACCAGCCCCGGTCCGGAAAAACGACCTTTGGTAAGAAAAAAATTATAGAAATCTTCAAGCGTATTTCTTTGAGGGTCTTCGTCTAACTCAAAGGAAATGGACGCACTGTTTATTATTATCTGATTGTTCGACTCAAAAAAAGATGCTATCCGGGAAAGAGAAAGACTTGTTGATATTCCTGCTAACGGGTCAATAATTGTTTGACCACTGGACAGATTCATTGCCTGACCATCTTCAATCATGCTAAAAGAACCGGAAGCATTATTTCTCTCAAGATTTACGTAATGGGGATATATGCTATTTGCAGGGGCGAATCCGAATTCTGCTACGTAAGTTGTGTCTCTGTATGTGGTATCTCCCGTGTTATTCACTTCTTCTACGCCCTCCGGATCGGTTACATACAAATAAATCCGGGTTGTATCATCTCCAAGAGCGATTTCACTGATTGAGTTACTTTGTGAAGCAGGCGTTAAGGCAAAAGATGACCAGCCACTGCTACCAACCAATGATTCTCCGGTTTGGGAAGCATCAAAAAGTGAAGTTCCAAATTCATCTGACAGTTGAAAGTTGGCAACTAAGGCGTTGGATGCATCAAAAGCTTCTTCAAAAGTCCCTATTTCGTCACCCAAAATTTCGCTTTTATTCGAGAGGTAAATCAGGTTTGTTAATGTATCCGGAAGTTGGTGTATTGAAAAAGACTGCATTCTATTTGCTTCAAACGGTATCGAACTTTTTGCCATGAAGGACATTCTGACGGAATCATATTCAAAATTAGAGGCAATGATATTGGATGGTATATTACTTTCCCTAAAACGCATTGAAAGATAGCTTTCCGCCTTTATTGATCCAACCCGATCATCTTGGTAATTCCCAACCAAAATTCGATTTTCCCCATCGGTTCTAAGACAGTCTATTTTAACATTAGTTGCGGGCAGAATAAACTCCACAAAATTGACATTAGCCCTTGATTGTAATTCATATTGAATTCCAATGTCATCGGCTGTTTCACAACTTAAGAAATTCAGAATTGTTAATATTGATCCGGATTTAGCTATTTTGAACATTAGTTTTCTTTCACCCAATCAGATCATTATACAAATTATAATATGAATCTTCAAAATTCTCACTGATTTCAATCGTTTCAGCTTTTTTGCTGCCCGATAAGTCCGCAATTAATTGATTAAAACTATCTGAGTTTTCTTCATTAGCGTTGATCACTGCATCAGCATATTCCATACCAAGTTTTATGAATCCATCGTAATCAGCAGTTTTCAACGGATCCAGCATTTGATCATTGATATCAATCATTTTAACCTTTTCCAGTAAATCGTCCCCAAACTTATGTGTGAATCTGTTATTGTAGACAGTGAATACAGTTTTAGCATTTTGATAGGTAGGGTCTTTTTTATACGTCGTCTTTGTGTACAAAGGAATCAAGCTGGTCATCCAATCGTTGCAATGGATAATATCAGGCGACCATCCTAATTTTTTCACTGTTTCTAAAACGCCCTTACAGAAGAATATTGATCGCTCATCGTTGTCTTCAAAAAAGTTGTCTTCTTTGTCAAAAAACACGGATTTCCTGTAGAAATAATCTTCATTATCAATAAAATAAACTTGCAGTTTAGCATTTGGAATGGAAGCAACTTTAAGAACTAATGGTTTCTCCTCATCTCCTACGGCTATGTTGATGCCAGAAAGCCTTACAACCTCATGAAGCCTGTTCTTTCTCTCGTTGATAAGCCCAAATCTGGGGACTAAAATTCTGATTTCCATTCCTCTTGCCTGCATGGCCTGAGGCAGCCTTCTCACAAATTCTGCTACCTCCGTTGTTTTAAGAAATGGATTTATTTCACTGGCTGCATAAAGTATTTTTATATTTTCCATGAGTATATCTTTAACTATTCTTTTAAATGAGAACTTCAAAAAATGAGCACGAATTTACTCATTTTTTACATCATTTAAACCAATATTTTTGACCATGTTAAATTATGCAAATCCTAAGCACCCCGATTGAGCTTTCTAAATCCTTAAAAAAGTATTCTTCAAAAGGAAATTCCATTGGTCTTGTCCCCACGATGGGGGCCCTGCATCAGGGGCATTTGGAACTCATTTCTAAATCCAAAAATGAAAATGATGTTACGGTTGTAAGCATCTTTGTTAATCCCACTCAGTTCAACAATTCTGAAGATTTCAATAATTATCCAAGACCTCTTGAAGAGGACCTTAGCGAACTAAACCGCCTGAATGTAGACTATGTTTTTACTCCTGATGACGTAGCACTTTACCCGAAAAAACAAACTGTTTTTATTGATTTCGGAACTCCGGCTAGGGTGATGGAGGGTGAATTTCGCCCCGGTCATTTTGACGGAGTCGGGACTGTCGTGAGTAAACTGCTGCATATCGTTAGCCCATCACGTGCATATTTTGGATTGAAAGACTTGCAGCAGTTCCTATTAATCCGAAGAATGTGCGTAGAACTTAATTTTCCAGTAGGGATAATTGGCGTTAAAACGGTAAGAGAAAGATCAGGTTTGGCCATGTCTTCACGAAATCAACGGCTTTCAGAAAGGGGCAAAGAAGTGGCAGCAAATATTTACAAGGGGTTAAAAAAAATTGAGGAAGGCATACGATCAGGAAATCAATTAAACTATTTATTAGAGACATCAAGAATTTTTTACTCTAAAATAGATGAAATTGAAGTAGAATATTTGGAGGCTATTGATCCCTCTAACCTCCATTCAGTCACTTCATGCCAAAATTTAAAGGAACTAGCGGTGTGTTTTGCCGGCTATGTAGAGGGTGTCAGACTTATTGATAACCTATATTTACAATTCAAATAGTCATCAAAAGGATGTTGATTGAGGTATTAAAATCCAAAATACACCGTGTGAAAATAACCGAAGCAGAACTTCATTATGTTGGGTCTATCACCGTAGATGAAGACTTAATGAACGCTGCGGATTTATCAGTAAATGAAAAGGTTCAGATTGTTAATATTAATAATGGCGAGAGACTGGAAACTTACGTAATTAAAGGCAAGAAAGGCTCAGGTCAGGTTTGTCTGAATGGCCCTGCCGCAAGAAAGGCGCAAGTAGGCGACATTATCATTATCATTTCCTACTGTTTAATCAATCAGGAGGAAGCTAAAAATCATGAACCCATTGTCATCTTTCCCAATGATGAAAATAAGATGGTTTTTACATAAAATAGATGCCTAAACGACTTTTTGATATTTTGAAAGTCCTGGTGGGGATCGCTCTTTCAGGGTTTTTACTTTTCCTTGTCTTTAGAAATGTAGCGTGGGAAGAGTTCTGGCTAAAAGCAAAAGTGACAGACCTAAGTTGGGTGATTGCCTCAATCATTCTTTCTGTTTTCGCCTATGCAGCAAGAGCATATCGCTGGAATATTCTGCTTGAACCGCTAGGTTATCACTTAAAGACTTCAAGAACTACACTCGCCGTTCTGGTTGGCTATCTGGTCAATTTGGCAGTTCCAAGATTAGGAGAAATAACTCGATGTGGAATTTTAAAAAGAAATGAGAACGTTCCTATGCCCCAATCCGTCGGAAGCGTCGTAACGGAAAGAATCATAGACCTCTTTACATTACTGTTTTTCTTTTCGATTAGCCTGCTCGTTGAATACGACAGAATCGCTCGCTTTCTATCCGGTGCTTATCAAGACACGGACATTCCGGCATATCTTCAATATCTCGTCCCTTTATTGATGCTTTTGGGCACTGTGGGAATAATTCTATTCATCAGAGGCAGAAAATCACTGAAAAAAAAAATCATTGGATTGATGAATAGCTTCCTGGAAGGAATGCTTTCTTTACGAAAGATCAAACGGCCTTTGGGGTTTGTTATTTCAACACTGGCACTGTGGCTAGCCTATTACCTGATGTCATACATCATTGTATTCTCCCTTCCCGAAACTGCTCATTTGGACTTGAGAGTAGGATTTATGCTTTTAGTGACAGGAGGAA
>JAPPDO010000395.1:2288-4276 GCA_028821635.1 Ekhidna sp. | reverse complement strand
CTATCAGGAATGTTTGTGCCAGCCTTCGTGTTCTTTGTGGTAAGAAAAACCTCTCCGAACGTAGTTTATTTCTTAATCTTTCGTATCTTTGTGATGATTTAAGTTTCATAATTAAACATGGTTTAAGGATTAATGATGGAGGAGCCCCGACAGCGGGGCTTCTTTTTTTGATCTCTTCTATAGGTGTAGTCTGTAATCCGGTCAGGGACTTCCAATAACGATTGAACCACAAAGAACACGAAGGAATGATTAAATAAAAATACCTGCGGAGCGAATAAAAATAACCCTTCGGCAGGCAAAAATGATCGCCGGATGTATAACAATGACCTCGGGGCGGGTGCGGCTTTACTTAGTATGCGTAAAGTAAGTTTGCATTATTTATCACCTAATAAATTGATTGCTCCGGATATCCGTGTCATTATTCCTGCTTTTAATGAGCAGAATGCGGTGGGTTTAGTCATTGATGAGATCCCGAAAGATTTAGTATCTGAAATCATCGTTGTGGATAATGGCTCTACCGATGATACTTATGAGCAGGCCCAATCCAGGGGTGCTACCACCTTGAAAGAACCGAACCGGGGATATGGAAATGCGTGCCTAAAGGGTATGGCTCACCTTGCTGCATCCACCACGAAACCCGATATCGTTGTGTTTCTGGATGGCGACCATTCTGACTATCCGGAGCAAATGCGGGGTCTAGTGCAGCCTCTATTGGATGATGAGGCTGACATGGTGATTGGATCGAGGGCATTAGGCCGGAGAGACAAAGGAAGCATGACTGTGCAGCAACTCTTTGGCAACTGGCTGTCTACCAAGCTAATAAAATTATTTTATGGGGTAACTTACACGGACTTAGGTCCTTTTCGTGCCATCAAATATGACTGTTTGCTGGCCATCGCTATGCAAGATCGAACCTACGGGTGGACGGTGGAAATGCAGTTAAAGGCAGCTAAGTTAAATTTGCGTACAGTTGATATTCCTGTTGACTATCGCCAACGAATTGGGACTTCCAAGGTTAGCGGTACGATCAAGGGAACGATCGGTGCAGGATACAAGATAATCTACACTATATTTAAATACCTTTAATCGTGGAGTGGCTGATCATCTCGTTATACGGAATTACACTGCTGATCATTTGTTTGTTCAGTCTGTGCCAGTTTAACTTGTCGCAGCATTATTTAAGTGCAAAGAAACGCAAGGAGGAGACTGCATCCGTGCTTACTGAGTTCCCTCCTGTTACTGTTCAACTCCCCATCTATAATGAATGCTACGTCGTCGAGCGGCTAATAGATTCCGTATGCCGGCTTGAATATCCAAGAGATAAATTGGAAATACAGGTGCTGGATGACTCCACTGATGAGACGGTTGATCTTATCAAAAGGAAGGTCAATTTCTACCTTACGGAGGGCCTTGACATCAAACATATTCAACGAATGAGTCGGACGGGTTTCAAAGCGGGTGCACTTCAATATGGTTTGGAACAAGCTAAAGGTACGTATCTTGCTATTTTCGATGCGGATTTTGTGCCTTCTCCTGATTTTCTTTTGCGTACACTCCCTAAATTCAACCATGAAAATACGGGGATGGTGCAGACCAAGTGGTCTTATTTAAATAGGGACTCCGGCTGGCTGACCAAGATTCAGGCCTTCTGGCTGGATGCACATTTTACGGTAGAGCAAAAAGGCAGAGAGCAGGCCGGAAGTTTTTTAAATTTTAACGGTACTGCCGGCATTTGGAGAAAGAGCTGCATTGAAGATGCCGGCGGCTGGCAACATGATACGTTAACCGAAGATTTAGATCTAAGCTATCGGGTGCAGCTTAGAGGATGGAAGTTTGTTTATCGGGAAGAGATTGAATCGCCGGCTGAGTTGCCGGTAGTGATCCCCGCTATCAGGTCACAACAGTATCGCTGGAACAAGGGAGCCGCAGAAACGGCCCCGTAACTGCTTCTCTTCGTCGTCGCCGAACTCCATCGAGCGCAGCGACGT
>JAPPDO010000395.1:0-2278 GCA_028821635.1 Ekhidna sp. | reverse complement strand
AAACACAAAGCAAGGGCGGTATTTCACTTGCTTAACAGTTCTGTGTTTTTGCTTCTTCTCATTGCAGCGATTCTGTCCATTCCTATGCTTTATATCAAAGCCTACCGCCCTGATCTTAAATGGATATTTGACCTTGGAAGCATTTTTATCATCAGCTTTTTTGCGATGGGATTTTTTTATTGGGTCTCCGCAAAAGCCACACATCCGGATTATACGTTCAAATATTTCATTACCAACTTTCCCATGTTTCTGGCCTTTTCTATGGGTATGGCTCTGCACAATTCTATTGCAGTGGTAGAGGGATATTTAGGGGTTAGAACACCTTTCGTCCGAACGCCAAAGTTTAACATACAATCAAAAGGAGATAGCTGGAGGGGCAACAAATATCTGAGCACGGTATTTACTCCGGTTACCTTCTTTGAGGGACTTTTGGCTCTCTATTTTATCTACGGAATTATTTCAGGGTTCAAACTTGAAGATTATGGCTTGATGCTTTTCCACCTGATGATGGCTCTCGGGTTTTCTTATGTCTTCCTCCTTTCCGTAAGGTCTATCCGGTATGCGTAAGAAGAAACCGATTGGTTTTTTCACTTTTGCACTCCTTTTTACGCTGGCATTCTTTTCGATTGGAAACTGGTTTGAACGATACCAAACGGCCCCTGTACTGTTTTCATACGTTACCGCATTCACCGGCTACTTATTCCTCACCTACGAGAGGGAATCGCCTGTCTTACTTTTTGCACTTGGTATCATTGCGCGTCTCACGTTATTCTTTTCGCTTCCTTCTCTTTCTGATGACATCTATCGGTTTATCTGGGACGGGGCACTCTTAAAAAATGGAATTCATCCTTTTGCCGAGCTTCCCGGATATTATCTAAATCGGAATATTCCCGGATTAGATCAGGCACTTTACGAGCGGCTTAACTCTCCTGAGTATTTTTCCATCTACCCTCCGTTGAACCAACTCATCTTTTGGTTAAGCGTTCAATTTAATTCCAACTGGATGGTCTCAGCAAACCTCATGAGGACATTAATTTTAGCAGCAGATATTGGGTCCTTTCTCATACTGAAAAAACTGCTAAGACTTTATCAAAAAGAAGAACACTTAGCTTTTTTCTATTTTCTGAATCCTTTGGTGATTTTGGAATCTGTCGGGAATATACACTTTGAAGGGGTGGTTATTTTCTTTCTGCTCGGCGGCCTCTACCTCTATGAAAAGAATAGAAAATGGTTTTCTGCGGTCTTCACCGGCTTAGCGATTGGCACCAAACTTTTGCCTGCCATCTATTTACCTTCTCTGTTTTTTAAGGGGCTAAAAAATAAAAAGTGGTGGATACCCCTATTATCCGGAGTTGTAGGATTAATGTCCATATTGCCGATAGCTGATCAAGAGTTTTTGGGCGGAATGCGGTCCAGCCTCAATCTTTATTTTAGGAGGTTTGAATTTAATGCCAGCCTTTACTTTCTCGCAAGAGAGCTAGGAATCGAATACTACGGATATAATAACATTGCAAAAATCGGCCCGCTGCTTTCTGTGCTTTCCGTTCTCTTCATTTTGGCATTATCCATTATTGGAACTGTCAGAAAATGGAATATTGCGAAGATGTTTTTAGTCATCCTGTCAGCATATTTATTTTTTACCACCACGGTGCATCCATGGTATATTCTTCCGTTAATAGCCTTCGGAGTTCTTTCCGGTTATTGGTATCCCGTTGTGTGGTCAGTTACTATTTTCTTCACCTACGCAGGTTATACTTCAGATGGATTTGAACTTCCACTATGGATTGTGGTTTTAGAATACTTCTTCGTTATTTTGACTTTCACCATAGAGCAATTTTTTAAAAGCAAACCTGTATATGAGTAGCAGCCTGCTGATGATTTTTGTTAAGAACCTGATCCCGGGAATGGTGAAGATGAGGCTGGCTAAAGACATTGGCATTGGTAAAGCACTAGACGTTTACAACAAACTTGTTCACCATACATATAAAATCACTAAGAATATTCAGGTAGATAAGACGGTTCATTATTCGGAATACGTGGAGCCGGAAGATGTATGGAATAACGATGATTTTAAGCTTACTACTCAAAAAGGATCTACGCTTGGAGCGAGAATGCACCATGCGTTTGAAGAGGCATTCAACTCTTATCATAAGGTAGTGATCATAGGCAGCGATTGTTATGACCTTGATTCCAAAATCCTCAAACTAGCTTTTGAGATGCTTGAAAGCAGTGATGTGGTAGTTGGTCCTGCGAGGGACGGTGGATATTATCTTTTGGG
>JAPPDO010000052.1 GCA_028821635.1 Ekhidna sp. | reverse complement strand
CTTATAAAGTTGCGGATGCTGATAACGATGAGGATTCACTGAAATTTAGTCTGAAAGTTAATTACGCCGTTTGTGTTCCTGATGAATCCTCTGACAAAATGCTGGCTGAAGGATTTCTGATGACTTTTGAAGATGACGCACCGTTGGGTCAATTTGGTGGGGCTGCTTCCGCGGTTGTTAATAATCCATTCTTTGAAGATGCAGATGGAAACCCTAGCTGTAAAGTAAATTCACTCAAGAAAAATAGTGGTTCAGAAGTTTTTGCCGGAGCGGCAGTCAATTTTGATGATGACGGGACACTTCAGCAACACGACATCGCAAATGCGCCGATCTTTGAAATGGACTTATACGCTCAGGCAGAAGGAACTTTAACCGTGACTTTTGAGCATAACCCATTCCCTGATACCAATCCTAACATTGTCATTACGCAGGAAGTTACGTCAGCGAATGTGAATACGTGGATTCATATTAAGAAAGACCTTACCACTGATTTTAATACCAATGGAACAAATGTAGGAGCAGATGAGAATACTTACACCAATTTGGTAGTACAGTATAATCTTGGCACGGCTGGCGCAGACGAACAAATTTATGTTGACAATATTCAGTTGAGTGCGGCGAGTAACTAATTGACTATTTTTTGATCCCTCGTGATTTTTGTTTTACGTTCATATTGCTATATTTATTTTATTTTGTTTGTTTATTGTTTACACGGGGGATCTTTGTTTAACTTATGGTTGTGTGAGAATTAATTGCTAATGACCTTTTGGTTCCTTCAGAAGCAGAAATTATGGAAAAGAAAGCTAAAGAATTTTACAAAGTAGTTCTCAGCCGACAGTTTTTCAGTTTAGTGATCGGGATGTTGCTTATTTCCTCAGCTTGTAATAACGATGATGATTCCGGATCACGGCTTTTTGCCAACTTCACATCCAAAGTAACGGAAGATAATTTTCTGAAGGTCATGTTTACAGATTTATCTGAAAATGCAGCCAGTTGGAAATGGGACTTTGGAGATGATAACACTTCCACAACGCAAAATCCAACGCATACCTACGCCGCTGCCGGAACATACACTGTTACACTTACGATTTCAGACGGCACCGATACTGACAACTACAGTGACGAAGTGACCATCACTGATCCGGATCAAGTCCTTAGCTTGCTGGCAGGCACCGTCTCCAAAACATGGAAATTAAACAGAATGGGAGTCTCAATGGGTGTGGGAGGTTCGGAAACCAACAGAACGCAATATTTTTCACTCGAAAACGATGGAACCAGAAATTGTGCTTACAGACAAACGTTCACTTTTACGAGAGACGGAGAGTACGTCTTTGATGATCAGGGCGAGTTTTGGGGAGAATTTGGCGTATTTGACAACACACCTGTAGACCAGATTTGTTTTGAGGCAGTAGCATCCAAAATGGTAAATAAAGATGGAGTTGATGTCAGTAAATGGCTGTCAGGCACTCACCAATACAGCTATGATCAAGATAAAAATACGCTGACTTTAAAAGGCGAAGGGGTGTGGATAGGTCTTCCAAAACTTGGGACATCCGGAGAAACGACCATTCCCGTAAGCGAAGTCACCGCTAATGTTCGCCTAGCCGACGGGGCTAATGCCGATACCATGCAGGTTACTTTTGATTACGCCGATAGGATGAATTACTGGGTGTTCAACTACATCAGCTATGACAATCCGGCAGATGAGCCACCATTGCTGGCTCCGGCCGTGGCTAGATTTACGGTCACGAAAAGTGATACAGACCCCTTTACTTTTATTTTTAAAAATACATCTGTGAACGGCGTGTCTTACGTGTGGGATTTTGGAGATGACACCGGAATGAGCACGGAAGAGAACCCAACGTACACTTATGCTAACCCGGGAACTTACACCGTGACATTGACGGTCACTGCCGCTGACGGAAGCACAGATAAAACAACAGCAACTGTAGCGGCATCAAGCGGCACATGTACTGCCGATGAAGCTTCTGACAAAACATTAGCCGGAGGGTTTTTGATGACTTTTGAAGATGACGTTGCTCTGGGTCCATTCGGCAGAGCGAGCTCATCCGTCGTTGATAATCTGTTCTTTGAAAGTGCCGACGGAAACCCTAGCTGTAAAGTAAATTCACTCAAGAAAAATAGTGGTTCAGAAGTTTTTGCGGGAGCAGCGGTTAATTTTGACAATGGCGGAACACTTCAGCAGCACGATATTGCCAATGCGCCGATCTTTGAAATGGATTTATACGCTCAGGCGACCGGCACGTTAACGGTGACTTTTGAACACAATCCATTCCCCAATGTCAATCCTAAAATTGTCATTACGCAGGAAGTTACGGAAGGAAATGTGAATACATGGATTCACATTAAGAAAGACCTTACCAATGATTTCAATACAAATGGGACGAACGTAACGAATGGGACAGTTACTAATACTAATGATGACAATGGGACAACTGTGACAGTAACAGAGAATACTTACACTAATTTAGTGGTACAGTATAATCTTGATTTAGCCGCTGCGGATGAGCAAATTTATATTGATAATATTCAGTTAAGTCCTATGAGTACAACTAATTAATGCTTTTCCTGATTCATTATTAAGAGGGAAGATTTCTTTAATTTATGGCTTCATGAAAATTTTACCATTCATAACCTTTATCCTTCTTGTTACACTCCTGATGGCATGTGGAGACGACAGACCGGATACGGTATTCATCGTGCCAACAAACCTTGAAGTGTCCTCCTCGTTATCCTCAACTGTGCAGGGACAGGTCAGCGTAACTGCTTCTGCAACTAATGGCCGGCATTATGCCTTTAATTTTGGTGACGGATCGGATGAAGTCAAGAACCGAACCGGATCAGCTACACACAACTATGCTCAATCAGGAACCTACAAGGTGGTAGTCAAATCATTTGGTAACTCCTCTGAATTTATCTCTAAAGAGTTAGAAGTGGAGGTAGAGATAACGAAGTTTACTTCAGGTTTTCTGTCGGACTCATCTTATGCAGGCATGACTTTAGTCTGGTCAGATGAATTTGACGGCTCCTCTCTTAACTCCGCTAATTGGTCCCATGAAACGGGCACCGGAATGAATGGCTGGGGGAATAATGAACTTCAGTATTACCGTTCCGAAAACACAACAGTATCCGATGGATTCTTGCAAATAGATGTAAAGAGAGAAGATTTCTCGGGAAGCAGTTACACTTCGTCAAGGATCACTTCGCAGGATAAGCAGGAATTTCAGTATGGCAGAATAGATATACGCGCCATCCTACCGCTTGGTAATGGATTATGGCCGGCACTCTGGATGTTAGGTGCTGACTTCCCGGAAGTAGGATGGCCGCAATGTGGTGAAATTGATGTGATGGAAATGAGAGGCGAGCAGCCCGATAGAGTTATTAGCTCAGCGCACTATGGTCCTAATTTCAATGGCCGCCGAGTGGATAATAATGATGGAAATCCCTATAGACTATCTTCCGGCACATTTGCCGATGAGTGGCATGTATTCTCATTGATTTGGGATGAGAATAAGATTCAATGGCTGGTCAATGATGAGGTATCATTTACTTTACCAATAGCAGGTGACAGAACATCATACTTCAGAAAAGAATTCTTCTTCATTTTCAATGTTGCCGTTGGAGGTGACTTCGTTACGTCGCCGGATGAGACAACCGTATTTCCGCAGAGAATGTATGTGGATTACGTAAGAGTTTTTCAGGCGCAATAGCTGCCTCGCACTTTCTGAATCCGGTCTCAATCTGCTAAATGGAAGTTGAAAATCTACTCATAACTATGAATGTGCCGCTTAGATTTGCTGCTCCGAGCCTCAAAACTGAATCATGTCTACTAAAAAAATTCGATCTGCACTTATCTCTGTTTTTCACAAGGAAGGATTAAGTCCAATTCTTCAGAGGCTTAATGAACTTAGCATAACACTCTACTCCACCGGAGGGACGGAGAAATTTATCAAAAAGAAAGAAGTGGATGTGATTCCTGTCGAAGATGTTACTGATTATCCGTCCATCTTCGGTGGTCGTGTGAAAACACTCCATCCTAACGTTTTTGGAGGAATTTTACAAAGAAGAGAGAATCCTTCGGATCAGAGGGAGGCAATAAAGCATGAAATTCCACCCATTGATCTGGTAATCGTGGATTTATATCCATTTGAAGAGGCGGTTGTTTCAGATGCTTCGGATAAGGATATTATTGAAAAGATTGATATCGGAGGAGTTGCACTGATACGGGCCGCAGCTAAAAATTTCAATGATGTCTTGATT
>JAPPDO010000258.1 GCA_028821635.1 Ekhidna sp. | reverse complement strand
GGGGAAAGGAGGTTTAAGTGTTTTTTGTGTGCTTCACTTTTTATTGCAAATCTGCCGCATTTTAGTGATGCCAAATTAAATAATGCAAGGATTATGATGCAATAAGGTCGATTGACCTTTATAGTTCAATGGCAAATCATGTAAACATTTGACTTACTTCCGATTTTTTAGACCCCTGAGTGTATTTGTAGAATCCTTCTCCGGTTTTCACGCCCAAATATCCGGCAGCAACCATTTTTATCAATAATGGACAAGGAGTATACTTCGGATTTCCGAAACCATCGTAGAGAACATTTAGTATTGACAGGCAAACATCTAAGCCTATGAAATCGGCAAGTTGCAGCGGTCCCATAGGATGGGCCATGCCTAGTCTCATGACTGTGTCAATTTCCTCAACGCCGGCAACTCCCTCATAGCATGTGATAATCGCCTCGTTGATCATCGGCATCAATATTTTATTAGCAACAAATCCGGGATAATCATTTACCTCAACGGGCACTTTTCCCAGATTTTTACTGATCTCCATAATGTTTTGGGTAGTTTCACTTGAGGTAGTGTATCCCCTGATCACCTCAATGAGTTTCATAATAGGCACCGGATTCATGAAGTGCATCCCTATTACTCTCTCCGGCCGATCCGTAGTAGCAGCGATTTTTGTGATTGATATAGAAGATGTGTTTGTGGCAAGAATGGCTCCTTCAGGAGCATTTTTATCCATCAATTCAAAGATCTTTTTTTTGGTATCGAAATTTTCTGTGGCAGCCTCCACCACTAAGTCAGCCTTCTCTACTCCCCCTTCGATAGAGGTAAAAGTTGAGATGTTTGAAAGTGTTCTTTCCTTATCTGTTTCCGGAATCTTTTCTGCACGAACCATCCGATCCAGATTTTTTGTGATCATGGCCATTGCCTTTTCCAGAACTGTTTCGTTAATATCAACGAGTGAAACATTGTATTCATTTTGAGCAAAAACATGGGCAATCCCGTTTCCCATCGTTCCACTTCCTACTACGGCGATGTTGTTCATTAAAAAGTTGGTTGTTGTTTTAAATCGTAAAAATAGATTGCTTTACAAAGTAGTTGAGATAAATCCAAACATTTTACGCATTTCTATTAATGCAGTTAAGGTCTTCAAAAGCGATTTTTAGACGCTCAACGAGTGATTTTTCTGCCTCTCTTATCCATACTCTGGGGTCATAGAACTTTTTATTTGGCTGACCTTCCCCATCAGGATTACCAATTTGACCTTGCAAATAGCTCTTATTCTTCTTGTAGAAGCCTAACACGCCATTCCAATATGCCCACTGAAGGTCTGTATCAATATTCATTTTGATCGCACCGTAAGAGATGGCTTCTCTTATCTCCTCTCTGGAAGAACCTGAACCTCCATGAAAAACGAAATTTATAGGATTACGTCCGGTGTTGTGTTTTTGCTGAATATGGTTTTGAGAATTCTTTAGTATTATCGGTGTAAGTTTTACATTTCCGGGTTTGTAAACGCCATGCACATTGCCAAATGCGGCGGCTATCATGAAGTTATCACTTACTTTTTTGAGACTTTCGTAGGCATAAGCGACCTCCTCGGGCTGAGTGTAGAGTAAAGAGTTATCAACATCGGCGTTATCTACTCCATCTTCCTCACCGCCAGTAACACCGAGTTCAATCTCCAGCGTCATTTCCATTTTAGCCATTCTCTTGAAATAATTAATACAGGTTTCAATATTTTCTTCAATTGGTTCCTCCGAAAGGTCTAGCATATGTGAGGAGTAGAGTGGCTTTCCGGTTTGCTCGAAGTGCTTTTCGTTTGCATCCAATAATCCATCAATCCAAGGTAATAATTTCTTCGCTGCGTGGTCAGTGTGTAAAATCACCGTTACACCATATACCTCAGCCATTTGACGGACATGGTGCGCTCCGCTGATTCCTCCTGCAACAGATGCAGTCTGTCCTTCATTGGAAAGGGACTTGCCAGCGGTAAATGCTGCCCCACCATTTGAAAATTGAATTATTACGGGGGAATTTATTGTTTTGGCTGTTTCTAAGACGGCGTTTACCGTGCTCGAGCTTGTCACATTTACTGCCGGGAGTGCAAAGTCATTTTCGTTGGCATAGTTGAGAAGGTCTGTAACTTCTTGTCCGGTAAGAACGCCAGGTCTAAACTTCATTGTTGATTGAGATTTTAATAAGTGAATTGATTATTTTCAACACAAATATATCTCAACAGAATGAGGCGTTGGCTGTGCCGGGCTGTGTGCTTGTTGCAGACTGTTAGGATTAACTTCTGGATCAGAGTCTATTAGTTGAGACTCATTACTCCACTCGTAAGCAGCTAGAGCAAATAAGGTGAATAGGTAGAGAAGTTTTAATGCTATTTTCCATTTCATATTTCTTAGACACAACTTCATACGATAAAGGTTTAAACTGGGCATAAATATTTTTCTTTTTTCTTTCAGATATTTTTTTTCAAAGCATTGTGCAAAGATTAGAAGCAAAACTACATAGAACAGTTAGAATCAAAGACTGATTTCCTATGATTTTTTTGATGTGGGGAATTTTTAGTTCCGAGAGAGAAATCCTTCCTTTGTGATTAAGCGTGTAGAGCAAGCAAACGCCTATTTGGACAGCTTCATTTGTAATGTCAAATAATAATTTCTTGGCTCGGAGGGTATAATTCCGGGTCCCGGATATCCTGTTGCTCTTCTTGTAAAATATTTTTCATTTAGTAGGTTATTTACTCCCGTTTCCAGCTTTAGCCATTTGAAGGAATATGAAAGGGATAAGTCCATCACATGATAGGCTGGTATTTCTCCAATAATCCCATTTCTACTGTCATTGTCTTCGGGAATCGGAGAGTTTTCAACATCTGTGTATTGTTTAGAAAGATGAGTGAACTGAAAACTACCAAGCAGGTTCTTGCAGCCAAATGATACGCCCATTTTTAAATTAACCTTTGGGATGAATTCCACACGCTTACCCTCCACATTGTTCTCATCGGAAGATAAATATCGTGACTCAGTCAAGGCTGCATTGACAAACCAGTTGAATTTATAGTTTTCTGCCATCTCCATTGATTTAGCCAGATTCCAGTCAGCAAAAAACTCCAAGCCTGCAATTAATGCAGTTCCGATATTTGACCTGACTCTGTTTGCCCTGTCGTCAAGAATAATTCCAATCCGGTCTTCATATAATAGTCCGTACAATCCTACATCGTAAGAAACTTCTTCTTCCCAATTTCCCTTTAAACCAACATCGAATGTGTAACCACTCTCATCGCTAAGATTTGGGTCTACAGTGAAAGAGGGGTTAGTTATCCTAATGTCATTAAACGTTACTGACCGGTAATTTTCCGAAACGTTCAAATACATTTCAGCACGGGAAGAGAGATCATAACTAATGCCTATGCCTAACAGAACGAAGGAACGTTGAAGTGTTCTGTTGTCAGCAGCGTTGCCCATCGGTTGGATATTTCCGGCTAAATCAAGGCTCTCATCATTGTAAGTCCCTTTGCCTGCTGTTTTGATAAACTCATATCGAAAGCCCGGCGTGACAGACAGCCGGTCATTGATAAAAAAAATATGCTCACCGAAGATGGCCATGTTTCTATTTGGAAACTCAAAGTCGGATTGATTTATGTAGTCCGGGTCGTCATCTAACCTGAAATCAAAATCAGCATTTGATCTTCGACTGCCGGGCCCTTGTATTTCTGAATTATTAGCTCTGTAATATTTGGCCCCCAATAAGAAAACATTATTTTTTGTGCCTAAGGAGTACCTTGTAAGATACCTTGTTTCTACACCCCAATTTTGAAATTTCCCTTTGATTAAGTCTCTGGAAAAAGAGAAGGTTCCCTCGGCATCCTGCTCATCTTTTTGAAGAATTGGATTCGCATTTAGCTCTCCCGGATCACCTCTAAAACCAAGTGCATTCCGAGTTGCATTTAAACGAAAGAATTGAATGCTCAAATCAGAACGATCCGATATTTTATGCTCCAACTTTAGTGCGGCCAGCTTCCAGTCTACTTCAAACCAATTTCTGGAACGATTACTTACCATATATGCAGAATCTGAACGGAACCAAGGATCAGTGAGTCCGCCGGGCTGTTGAGCCAGGTAATCAAGTGAAGTAAACTCACATATCACGGCGGTTTCTTCTGAGAAATTATAGCGAAATTTTCCGAAAAAATTCTTAGCATTGAATGCTGAATTTGGACGGAAACCATCACCCCTTTTGTAGTTGAAATAGGTGTAATAAGAAAACTTTCCTAATGTTCCACTCAAAGAATTGAAG
>JAPPDO010000254.1 GCA_028821635.1 Ekhidna sp. | reverse complement strand
AGTATAGCATTACTTGAATGATGGGTAAGATAAGCGTGTGCCTAAAAAGCAGGTCAGAAGAATACGAATTAGCTATCGTCCATGCCTTTTGAGATTTCATAGACCTCCTCGTCCTATATCCCACCATTGGATTTATTTCTTTTGGATAGCATTTTTTAAACAGGAATGCAATAGAGATAATCATCGTAATCAATGTGATATTCATTATTTCAAGTACCATGGTTTTGGTAGTTTAGGCTCAGTTAAAAGGATGTTTTGCTGTGATTGAGGAGGTAGTCGCTCATTGAACTAATCATTTGTCAGCGAAACCTATATTTTACTTAACAATTCTGCCCACTTTTTTCGTAGTAAGATATTTGAATTTACTCTGTCCAATTCAGGTCCTATGTTATTCAAATATTTAACCCTTCCAGCTTCTCCTAAGAGCACAAGAATTCCTGTGGCAAATGAGTAAAAATTCTCAATGTATACATTTTGCCCGCTATTGAACTCTTTATTTACTCTATCTTTTAGTTCTGTTTTTTCTTTTTCGATTATTCCTTTTTCTGCGATGAATAAAATTTCAGTTATTTTATTAGTTCTTGCGGATTCGATTGTATTTTTGAATTGCGTCAGATTTAACGTCTTATCCTTCACCTCGACTGTAAGCACAATTGTGTTATTTGACCAGCACTCAATATCAGATGATAACCCCGTCGACGCATCAGATGCATTTACTTTTGATCTTTTAACTTCATCAAAAAGGTTGAATTCAGTTCCAATTGCTTGAAAGAGAGCAGAAGTTAGTGTCTCCAGAATATCGCCACCGGATTTTTCATTTGAAAAATCACTGATCAGTTTGACGGTATTTGCCATGCTGATTCTACTTGGAGTAGGATAAGTTACCTGAACATCAGCAAGCTTCAAATAAATTTGATAAAGAACGGATCGAAAATAATTTATGGTAAATTCGGAAGAATCCATCGCCTGAATTCTCCCCAGAATTTTAACCAAAAGATCCCAATCTTTTTGGTTCTTCTGTTGATTTCTATACTCTGCAATAATGGCCGGATATCTCAAAGGATTGTTAACATAAGGTTCATTTGAGCCTCCTAATACGTTATAATTTGCTTTGTCAAAAGGCACGATAACTTTGTGAGCAATAGTTCTGGCATCAAAAGCTCCATCAGAATTAAAGGCCATTTGTAATGATCGACAGTCAAGCTTTGAATCAATCAGTTTTACTAACAGTTGAGTTGGAAGTACGTAATGGTAAGATTTTGTAGATGAATTTAGAATCTGTTGAATTTCATTCACGTCTTCTTTTGACAATCCGAAGGATTTGACAGAGATAGCTTCACTGTTATCAGACAAGTATTGCCATTGATAATTTAAAGAATCTTGTGATCTTTGGACTAATGATGGTTCCTGCATTTAAAAATTGGTCCAAAGGATTTCCGTTCTTAATTCCTTAATTGATAAGGCCTTTTTGGTTGGACCCGTATGTCTGTTCCAATCTTTAAACAGTTGGTCGTATAGATCACCTCTATACCCTGATATTGCAACTTTTCCTTTAACTCTTTTAAGCACATTTGCGAGATTAATATGGTCTATATCTATCATTTCATATTTGTAAGCATTGATATCTGCTCTTGAGTCGTGTGCATACGGGGGGTCACAATAAAAGAGTGTTTCATGACTATCATACCTTTCAATGACAGCTAAAGCATCATCATGTTCTATTTGAACTCTTAGTAATCTTGCTGCAATATCTTCAAGCCCCTCAATGCTGCCTAACCATCTTGATACGGCTCCGGACATGCCCGCCCGACTGGTTTTGAGGCAATTTGCCCATCTTCCAATGGATGCGGTCTGGGCTAAACCGGTTCGTACCTGCCGGGCTTTTATGTAGAATCTTCTTGCTTTTTCAATACCCGAAATTTCAGGATCGTTGTAATTCGTGTTTATGGCTAACTCAAATTCTTTCCTAGAGAATGGAGTCATGCCTATGGCAAACATTAAATCTTCTTTTTGATTCCTCAGAACTCGGAAAAAATTCACCAGTTCGCCATCAAGATCATTGTAGGTTTCAACAGGAGATGGCTCTCTATTTAACAAAACAGCTGCCGACCCGCCAAAAGGCTCACAAAAGTGTGTGCATTCTGGAAGTTTTGGTAAAATCCACTTTAAATGACTGAACTTGCCTCCATACCACCCAAAAGCAATTTTTTTCTTCGTTCGTTGCATGCGTATTACAAAAGTCGAATATAACTAACTTCTCTGACGTACTTTTCTCCTTAGTTCAAAACAATAGAACCTGCCTTCCACAGACAGGTTCTACTCAGTTTGCTTTACTTCTTTAAATAGAACTAGGCTATTTTAAAGAATCAATTAAATCACGATTTCTTTGGATATAACCAAAATCTCCGTTTGGCCATTTTTTAGCTTTTTCCATGGAATCCTCAGCCGTTGCGATAGCTTCTTTTTTCTTACCAAGTTTAGCCAGAATGCGCGCTTTTGTGTGAACATTCCAGAATTGTCCGGAGTTGCCTGCATCCAAATACATATTCATCAGGTCAAGTGCTGTCTCAAGATTCTCTCCTTTGTTGAGATAATAGCTGGCAGCCGCACTGTACGCACCCAGAATTTGATTTTCAACAGCACCGGAAAAATCTACTTCCATTGGAATACTCCACATCGTATTTTCCCATGCAAACTGAATATTTGCTGAGGTGTTGTCTTCACTAATATCCGTGATTTGAAAAGTCATTCTCTCAACGGTACCAGCAGGCTCAGAGGGCTTTACAGTCGTCTTCATCACTGCTTTGCTCTCATCATACGCACTCTCAGTTCCACCAATAGGCTCAGAGATGAACATAACATCCCATTCGGAAGGCCCGGGTTTTGATACGATCTGATATTCTCCGGCTTTCACGTCCTGACCGGCAACTTTTACATCAGTACTAAAGCTGATCATGCTTCCCGCATTAGCTCCTGTTCTCCATATTTCTCCATACTGTTCAAGGTATTCATCTCCGTTTCCGAAAATTTTCCTCCCTTTCACGCCAGGTCTGAAATAATCAATTTTAACTTCTGTTATCCCAACAACAGAACTCACCGAACCGGCAGGACTAGGCTGCGGGGTGTTAATCTGTGCCGTTGCCGCAAAAGCAATCAGCCCATTAAAAACTAATAAATTTATGATTCGTTTCATGCTTCTATCTATTATAAAATTTATGATTTACAAAAATAATACGCCCCTCTATGAAAGACCCGATCGTTCATTTTTTTTACGGAAAGATGTTACACAAGCAGCTAAAGATCTGCTAGGAATGATTTTAGTCTCTAGTAAAAATGGGGTGATAACGGCCGGTAAAATCGTGGAAACGGAGGCTTACTGCGGAAAGGGGGATAAAGCCTGCCATGCGCATGGCAAAAGAACACCAAGAACGGAGGTGATGTATCAAGACGGAGGAGTTGCCTACATCTATCTATGCTATGGTATTCATCATTTAATCAATATAGTTACCAATGTTGCAGGGCAGGCGGATGCAGTCCTGATCAGAGCCTTAGAGCCGATTGAAGGAATTGAAGTGATGAGAAAACGAAGGAATTTTACTACCGCAAAGTTGGCTTCAGGACCGGGAACCTTGACTCAGGCAATGGACATAAAGGTCCATCAGACAGGAACGGATTTGCTCGGAGATGAGATATGGATTGCCAAATCACAGGAAAAGGAGTTTGAGATATTGGAAGGAACAAGAATAGGCGTTGATTATGCGCAGGAGGATGCACTCAGACCCTGGCGATTTATAATTAAAGGAAACAAGTTTGTTAGTAAGCCTATCAGGTCTAAAAAAGAAGGCACTACCGCTTTCAAGTAGGATAAATGATTAAACAACGGATGCAAAGAACTATTCCACCACGCTTTTAAAGCTCGTCCTCTGTCATCTCTTTGTGTCCTTTGTGTGCCCTTGGGGTTTAAATCCCCGCCGAGCGGTTGCTGCAGACCGGTCAGGGGTTATTGCAGACCGGTCAGGGGTTATTGCAGACCGGTCAGAGGTTGTTGCAGACCAGTCAGGGGTTATTGCAGACCGGTCAGGGGTTGTTGCAGACCGGTCAAAGGTTATTGCAGCCCGGTTAGGGGTTATTGCAGACCGGTCCGACCCCCCTCTTCGTGCCCTTAGTGGCTTCTTTGTGCCCTTTATGTGCACTTGGGGTTTAAATCGTTATTGGTTTGGTCAGTGAAGACATGATACGAACAAAAATAAAAATCATAGCAATCCTAAAAATCAAATAAATCCTG
>JAPPDO010000305.1 GCA_028821635.1 Ekhidna sp. | reverse complement strand
GTGATCGGGAAGGAGAATCCTGACAACTGATCATTCAATTCATTCACAGTCTCAAAGGCCATGCTGCCGGAGAGTGCAAGGGCTGAAGCGAATACGATAAGTTTTCTCATTTTACCTATCCCTTTATCCTTGATAATATAAAGTACCAATGAGTAACAAGGAGAAATGGAGGTGTCTCAAATCCCTACTAGAAAGCATTCTAAGCTTTATTAGACAAAACCAAGTCTTCCCAAAATTTGAAAACGAGAATCATCGAATCTTACAGTTGTGTTATGCTTGGGTGAAATATGAATTCAGCAATTATTCACAAGAAATTCAATGTGACAAAGCCAAAAACGTATTAGTGTTCCTACAAAATTACAAAAGAAAACCTTAGCTGACCTCCATAGTGTCTGAATGGACACACTACATTTGTCAAACTCGAATATATATCAGCTATAAAATATCAAAGACATAAATGTCGGTCTCAGTTCCCTTAATCTATAATTTAAGAGTTTGATAAACCTCTGATAGACACTCATTTCAAGGATTAACGTACACTATTGGTGGATTTGGAAGGATGATCTAAAAACCTATAATTTTAGAGGATGGTAAAAATGAAAAACAGACTTTTGGAAACTAGGTAAATGAATAAAAATAGGTTTCCATAAATTTTAAGTCTAACGGTATCCACAAAACGGAAATACCCAATATATTTATCCCATCCTTGGAGAAATTTTAATGATCGAAAAATTATTATCAATTATACCCCGAAACTCAAAGGGATCAAACGCAGTGCGATTGCGGAGTCATCATTTAGGATCCTATGCGTTTAATGATGGTGATGTCCGTAAACAAATTATTGATGATCATAATTTCGATGGTGATTTGTTAAACATTTTCACCAATGGTTGTAAACATCCAGTACACAAGTGGCATCATTATCTTCCAATTTATGATAAATATTTTAGAGAGTTTAGAGATACCCCGTTTCGGTTTTTGGAGATCGGGGTTTCGCAAGGTGGCTCAATCGACATGTGGAGAGAATATTTTGGAGATCAAGCCATAATCTACGGTATAGATATTAACGAAAATTGTGCATCACTCAATGGCCAAAGCGGACAAATACGTATAGGATCCCAATCCGATGAATCCTTTCTGTTGAAAGTAGTTGAAGAAATGGGGGGATTGGATGTGGTATTGGATGATGGAAGCCACAAAATGAAGGATATTACAGCTACCTTAGAAATTCTTTTTCCATTATTGAATGAACGGGGAGTATATATGATAGAAGATCTCCATACTTCCTATCTTAGGAAGTTTGGTGGAGGATACTGGGGGAAAAGAAATTTTTTTAATTATTTACGTAATGTTTTTGATGATGTTCATAGTTGGTATCATTATGCTCCGATAAAACATCCCAAAGTTTCAGATTATTGCTCATCAATTCATATTTATGACTCAATATGTGTATTCGAGCGTGGGAAAGTTGTACAACCCAAACATTCCGTTATTCAAAATTCAACTTAAAGCGATAAATATGAATTAATTTGCAGGAATTATTGGGATGTTGTTCGTATTAGATTACAATAATATACATAATTTGTTTATCTAAATATCGACATCATTGTCACTCAGTTTAAGCTTATAGGTCAGTCAGCCGAACCGATTTAAAAATTGGAGCCATTGACACGTGTAGTATGATCATCGATACCCTGTTCATCTTCAAAGGAGATACTGCTACTCAATACTAAACTTCCATCAATGCTTCTCGATGAACTGAAATTAATCTTACCATTCCTGATCAACTTTAAACTCTTGGCATTTAGTAAGCTATTCTGACTAACGTTCTCGAATCCGAATTCGGCTGCTCCTGGTAAGGTAACAAATCGTACCGGGCTTAATCATCTATTTCCATGGCATATGCCATGCTACCGGCAATTTGCAGGGTAGATAAAATTTTCAGATTTTTCCTAACCCTTTATTCCTGATGATAAAAAGACCTAAAGCGTAACGGGAATTGTCTCAAATCCCTAAGAGAAAACCTTCTAATCCTTGATCGTCTGAACAAGGTCTTTCCAAATTTTGAATTTGAGAATCATGAAATCACACTGTAGTGGTGAGTTCAGCTAAAACCCAGGACTGTAAATTATTCTAACGAAACCGGATGATAGAAGGGGAAAAATTATTTTCTAAGAATTAGAAAAAATTCCATGCAGGATTACTCTTCCTGTTGAAAGGCTTCTTAGTCAGATTTGAAAGTTTTTTTGTCTAATTTTATTGTGTATAAACCCTTAAAAAACAATGGTCAAAAATTAAAATAAACTATTTTCCCATGAAACATAAAATCTATCCTGTTGTACTATGTGGTGGTGTTGGAAAACGATTGTGGCCAGTATCCCGACAAACTTACCCAAAGCAATTTTCTAAATTCCTAGGGAAACATAGTTTGTTTCAGAATACATTAAAAAGGGTTAATGACCCTAGGTTTGAACCACCGCTAATTCTATCAGGCCATGAATACAGGTTTATTATTGGGGAGCAATTGGATCAAGCCAATATAAACAATTCTGGTATCGTTATCGAATCAAATCCCAAGAATACAGCCCCTGCAATTTTAGCCGCTGCTTTGCATCTAAATAAGGAATCTGGAAATTCGAAAATGTTAATTCTCCCATCAGATCATTCTATTGGAAATGATGAAGGGTTAATTTCCTTGATTTGCAATAGCCAATCATTTGCTGAGGCAGGAGAAATAATCACTATAGGCATTAAGCCAGACCGCAGTGAGACAGGATACGGTTGGATCGAACCTTCGGAAACAAGATATAACAATAGCAATCTATTCAGAGTAAAACAATTTTATGAAAAACCAAAGTTGGATACGGCCGAATACTTTTACAATCAGGATAAATTTCTTTGGAATTCTGGAATTTATTTTTTTACAACAGAAACTATTATTGATGCATTCAAAGAGCATTCTCCCAAACTCTTGAAATATGTTTCTGCAGCGGTAGAAAATTCTACAATTGATTTGGATTTTATAAGATTAGATGAAAAGGACTGGAATTGTATTGAACCGATTTCAATTGACTATGCGTTAATGGAAAAAGTTCCTAATATGTTGGTCGCCCCATATGAATTTGGCTGGGATGATCTGGGTGATTGGAGTGCAGTTTGGCGAGAAAACTTAAAAGATCACAATGGCATAAGTTCTTCCGGGAAAGTATTTTCTTCAAATTGTAAAAATTCTTACCTTCGATCTGAAAATGGAAACCAAATATTGGTTGCTTTAGGATGTGAGGATATGGTTGTAGTCTCAACGCCCGATGCCGTACTTGTAACCAAAATTGATCAAACCCAGGGTGTAAAAACTGTTGTAGATCAATTAGAAATAGCTGGTTATCCTCAAGCAAGTCAAAATCTAGTAGAAAATAGGTTTTGGGGTAAAGTGGAGATGCTTTTAAATGAGGAAAAAGTAAAAATAAACCGATTGGAAATTGACCCAGGTAAAAAAATTGTATTGCAACGGCACAGTTTTCGATCTGAGCATTGGATAGTTCTCAAAGGTATAGCCAATATATCTTTGGAGAATAAGGAATTTATTTTAAATGAAAATCAATCATTGGAGGTACCCATGGGCGCTATACACAGTTTAAGTAATATGACTGATGAACCATTAATTATTGTTGAGGTGAAAACTGGAACCCAATTGGATATGAATGATACTGAAAGGTTTGACAGTAAAATTTAATTCATTAATCAATTTTGAATTTTTATGAAATTTCAGAAGTCCTAATTTGGGTTTTCCAGATAACTTCCTGTAAAGTGATTTGGGTTCCCAATACGATTTGTTTATTTGTGCCTTCCTTTATTTATCGCTTATACCCACTTTCAAAAAATTCAAATCTATGGGATGTACCAGCACTTTGGAAGCTGGTAATCAAATCTTTTGGGTAAATTGGGTGAATCCAGCTTATGCGGGTATGAAAACTTGAAATCATTACCCACTTCCCTTGCCATGTGTTCAATTCGGTCCTTGCGAAGGAATGTAAATTCCATTTGAGTTGGGATAAAGAATTCGCCGACTGAAATTGGTTTAAGATTATTACAGGGATGGATATGAACAACGGAAAAGCTTTCCAAGATTTTGGCAAAAGCACATCGAATTAGATCGAAACCACCCTCGGAAACCAGAAGATCCAAATGGTGGAATTCAATTGCCAAAATTCGGAATTTCCTTAAGACTTCCAATGGGGTATCATAGATAACTGCATATTCTGCTCCCTCTATGTCCATCTGCAGGATGA
>JAPPDO010000233.1 GCA_028821635.1 Ekhidna sp. | reverse complement strand
GGAGATTTTACCATCAATAGAAATCAGGATGGAGATGTTATCCTGACCGTTACTAACTATCAGCCGGCCGGGCCGGGTCCTTACTTTTACCTGAGTAATCAAAATAACAGTGTGGCCAATGGTCTTGAACTAGGTAAAGCGGAAACCGGTGGAAATATTACCATCAATGTTTCTGAGATAGATAACTCAGTAGACCTGACCACTTACAATTTCCTGCTGGTTTGGTGTAAGCCGTTCAATGTTCGGTTAGGGTTTGGAGAATTTAACAATTAATGCCATGAATAAAATTATTTTAATCGTTCTCATGTCAGCTTTCTCAATGGCTTCATTTGCAGGAGGGGGCTGGAACAAAAAGAGAGGTGCCGGCTATTTTAAATTAAGCCAGTATGTTATCATTGCTGATCAATATTTTAATCCGGAAGGCAAACTCATTGAAGTGAATCCCCGGATTTCTTTTTACAATACAGCCTTCTATGGTGAGTATGGACTGACCGATAAAATCACCACTGAATTGTATTTCCCCTTTCTCTCCAGATCCATATTAAATAGTCTGCAACGAAGAAACGGAGAATTTGTTGAAGGCGACCAAGTTTCATCCCTCGGAGATACTAATGTGAGTTTTAAGTATGGAATAGATCAAAAAGGGCCAACCGTAGTGAGCGTGAAATTGACGCTTGGAATCCCACTGGGAGATGCTTCGGGTGGTGAAACAGGCACCCTGCAAACGGGAGATGGGGAGTTCAATCAAATGATCTCCATTGACGTAGGTCACTCATTTTATCCTGCTCCTTTTTATGCAAATGCCTCCGTCGGACTGAACAACCGAACAAAAGGATTTTCCGAAGAATTTCGCTATTCCGTTGAAGCCGGACTGACATTAAAGAAGTTTATCTTAATCGGAAGAATTACAAGTGTCCACTCCTTCTTCAATGCAGACACTTCCGATAATGTTAGTCAGGGAGTTTTTGGAAACAATATTGAATACATGAGTTTCATGCCGGAGCTGGTGTATAAGATCAAGGAAAATTATGGTATAACCGCAGCAGTAGGAACAGCCTTCTCCGGCAAACAAGTTCTTGCTAACCCTTCTTACGAGGTAGGCTTCTTTTTTGATTTGTAACAAATTAGTAATCTGCGGGCTTTTATGGATGAGCACCCGATACAGATTTAACAGAACCCTTTCTATCCACTACAACGATTTGACCGGTTTGATTGTCTATTTCTTAGTAGTCTATTCGTTCAATTAATCCATGACAGAAAAAAGGAAGGTTTTAATCGTTGATGATATACATGAAAGTATCCTTCCCTTACTTAAAAAAGAAGGATACGATCCTGTCTACATGCCTATGATAAATCGGGAGGGTATTCTTGAAATTATCCCGGATTTTGCGGGACTCATTATTCGAAGTAAAACAACGGTTGATAGGGAACTCATTGAAAGGGCAGCCGCATTGAAATTTGTGGCAAGGGCCGGGGCTGGGATTGATAAGATTGACAAGAAATACCTTGATCAAAAAGGGATTATAACTGTGAATGCCCCCGAGGGAAACAGGGATTCTTTAGGTGAACATGCTTCAGGCATGCTGCTTTCCCTAATGCATCGTTTACACTTTTCGTATAATCAAATCAGAGATGGAACATGGGATCGTGAAGGTAATCGGGGTATTGAGTTGAAAGGAAAGGTAGTCGGTATCTATGGGGTTGGATATATGGGGAGGGCGTTTGCCGAGAAACTGTCCGGATTTGGATGCGAGGTGATAGGCTATGATAAATACCATCAGACATCTTCGGAATATATCCAATCAGTCCCTTTAGATGTTTTGATGAAGCGAACTGAAATACTCAGTGTTCATGTTCCGCTAAAAGCTGAGACGAGATTATTATTTAATAAAGATTATTTATCAAAATTCAGCAGCCTGAAAATTTTGATGAATACCTCAAGGGGTGAAGTTCTTAAGACCGCCGATCTGTTGGAATTGTTAGCTTCCGGTAAAATTTATGGAGCAGCTTTGGATGTTCTTGAGAATGAAAAGATAGATACACATACTAAAGAAGAAAAGAATATGTTAAATAGACTGCTGAACCATCCCAATGTGTTGATTACACCGCATGTGGGTGGATGGACATTTGAATCTTACGAACGAATTAATGAAGTCTTAATAGCGAAATTGAAAAAATCTCTTCAATTCTAATTTCGCAGATCACACTCAAAATCTTTATACATTTGCATTATAGAACCAAGTAGAAAACGGCTTCAGTTGAAGCCGTTCTTTTTTATTTAAAGAGGGAAAAGGATATGGCGATTAATTATTACACAAAAGAGGGTCTTCAAAAATTGAAAGATGAATTAAGTGAACTAAAAACCAAAGGCAGGTCGGACATGGCGAAGCAAATTGCCGAAGCACGGGATAAAGGTGATTTGAGTGAAAATGCTGAATATGACGCTGCTAAGGAAGCGCAAGGACTTCTGGAATTGAAAATTTCTAAATTGGAGACAGTCATCGGAAATGCCCGAATTATTGATGAATCTTCCATTGATACATCAAAAGTTTCCATTCTCTCCACGGTAAAAATCAAGAATAAGAAAAATAATACGGAAGTTAAATACCAACTGGTCGCTGAGGAGGAAGCTGATTTGAAAAGTGGTAAAATCTCCGTGCAGTCTCCGATTGGAAAAGGACTCTTAGGGAAAAAGAAAGGGGACTTAGCCACCATCAAGGTCCCTGCCGGAGACATAGAATTTGAGGTTATGGATATAACTATCTGATGGCTACCATTTTTTCCAAAATCATTAATCGCAAAATCCCTGCATATATTATTGCAGAAGACGATCAGTACATCGCATTTTTAGATATTAACCCGTTGAAGCAAGGCCACACGTTAGTGGTACCTAAAGAAGAAGTAGACTATGTTTTTGATTTAGACGATCAAGCACTCGCCGGTTTGTTTTTGTTCTCCAAGAGGGTGGCAAAAGCGATTGAATCTGTGATTCATTGCAACAGAGTTGGCGTAGCGGTAATGGGTTTGGAAGTGCCGCATGCGCATGTCCACCTGATCCCCATCAACAGTATGGATGATATGAATTTTGCCAATATGAAACTCTCCCCCGGAAGAGATGAGATGGAAGCAATAGCAAGTAAAATAAAAGAGGCCCTCAAATAGCCTATTTTACTCTCTTCGGATTTTCTGAGATAAAAGCTTTCCAGCTATTCTTACCTTTTGAAGAGTTTACACCTACTCCGGAGGAGAAGTGGTGACAAATTGCCACAGCTAACGCATCGGTCGCATCTAAGAGCTTCGGAGACCCGTCAAGTTTTAGAAGCGTTTGAATCATTGATGCTACCTGTTCTTTAGAAGCGTTTCCGTTCCCCGTCACCGCTTGTTTTATCCTTCTGGGCGCATACTCATTAATGGGAATTTCTTTATTCAAAGCAGCAGCCATAGCGACCCCCTGTGCACGACCAAGTTTTAACATTGATTGGATGTTTTCCCCATAAAAAGGAGCCTCCAGTGCCACCTCATCAGGCAAATACTCTGAGGTAAGTTCTGAAACCCTATCATAAATTTTCTTGAGTTTAATCTCATGATTAGGGTATTTGCTAAGGTGAATGACCCCAAATTGAATAAGATTGATTTTTTGTTTTTGACAGCTAATCAAACCATAACCCATTACACTTGTGCCCGGGTCTATTCCTAATATCAACTTCTCCTTGATGACCACAGATGTAAACTTAACATGAGTTTAACACAATCATCATATTCAATTTAAAGGATGAATCAGTGGCTGCGGAGAAGAGGTTTAGGATCGTCCGAAAGAGACCAGAAGTTATTTGAAAGCGAAGAGGTTAAAGGTTGCTCATACGGCGGTGCTTGCAGACCGTTCCATGGTTATTGTTGTCTATTCTAAGGTTATTGCTGACCAGCCGGCAGTCACCGTAGCTTAGCTGACATAAAAGCCCTTTTAGTTTCGCTGCCGCGTCACGTCGTCGGAAGTGTCGCCATCGCCATCGAAATCTATCTTCAGTACCGGATATTGAGAAGCACTCCCAAAGTCCCAAGGGTCGTCGTTGGAGCCGTTGCCGTTGAGGTCTATGTTCCAGTCTTCGTAGATACCTGAGTAGCCTGTGGGGCTTTGCAGGACGGAGGCTGTTTTGGCTTGCACTGTTTTGTCTGCATCATCAGCACTGGACACTGTGGCAGCCTGGTAGTAGCTGGCGGTGATTGTACCGCTGCCTCCGCCTAGCAGCTTAGAATAATCTTGTCCTCCTGCGTAGCAGTTCTTGATAGTGCCA
>JAPPDO010000133.1:3323-4311 GCA_028821635.1 Ekhidna sp. | reverse complement strand
AGCACATCCGGTAAAGTGGTTAGGTCTTACCCTGCCTCCAAAGACGGCGTGTACGTGGTTTCAGGGCTGAGTGAGGGTATCTTCTTGGTCGTCATTGAAACAAAAAACGGACGGAAGCACACCGGAAGGGTCGTGATAAAAAGGCAGGAGAAGTGAAGGGTCTGAAAAGTCCCCTGTAAATCTGTAGCCAGTATTTTTGTTATTCCATGTTGCAAGCCCTTCGTTCTGAAAAAGGCTTATTTTTAACTAAAAACCTTTATCAATCGTAGTGATCAATGCCATTTACACAATGAGCACATCCGATTATAAATCAGTTTACGGACTTATTTTAAACCTTGTATTTGATCCATGAATATGAAGAGATACAATATCATTGTAAAGATTGGAAGTAAATGAAAAGGGGAAAGAGATCATTTGTTTGGTTTTAAATTCGGGGCTTAACTTGCATCCCGAAACTTTGTTAGTTTCATTAAATCCATTTAATTTCAATGATTTTAGACAAGATCGGTATCGTAGGAATGGGGTGGGTGGGTGCCAGCACTGCTATTTCTATCCTTCATCAAGGGTTGTGTAAAAAGCTGTTGGTTTCGGATATAAAAGATGAGATCGCTGAAGGCGAAGCGATGGATTTGAATCATGGATCGTCCTTTTTCCCTACGGCAGAGACGGTAGCCTGCAAAGTGAGCGAAATGAAAGACTGCGCTGCTATCGTAATAACTGCGGGAAGGGGAGGGAAACCGGAAGAAACCCGACTGGATCTTTTGAAAGAGAACGTCAGAATTGCAAAAGAAATTGCCGGAGATCTGAAAGGTTATTCGGGTCTTTTGGTCATTGTCTCCAATCCTGTAGATGTTTTGACCTATTATTATCAAAAACTCACCGGTCTGCCGAGAGAGCGAGTGATAGGTACAGGCACTATGCTGGATACGGCAAGACTAAGAGAAGTTATTGGGCGAAAGGTCAACATTGACCCTAAAAGCGCACACGC
>JAPPDO010000133.1:0-3313 GCA_028821635.1 Ekhidna sp. | reverse complement strand
AAAAGTGTACATGCACACGTCATCGGGGAGCACGGTGATTCGGAGGTAGTCTTATGGTCAAGTGCTAAGATCGGAACGCTTCCCATCAAAGAGTGGAAGAATTGGGAGGGGTCGTTTTATTCTGAAGTTGCTGAAAAAGTAAAAAAGGCAGCCCATGAAATCATTCGGCGAAAGGGTGCAACGAACCATGCAATTGGGTTAGTTACTGCTACCTTGCTAAAATGGCTCCTGCGAGGGGATAGAAGAATTACCACAGTCTCTTCTGTCCTAAATGGCGCTTATGGGCTTCGGGATGTAGCACTCTCCGTGCCTACTTTGATTGGTGCAAAAGGCATTGAAGAGATCATTCCAATCCGTATTTCGGAAGAAGAACAGGCTTTGCTCAATCATTCGGCGCAAATACTGAAGAATGCCATCAGAAGTGTCAAAACCTGATGTAAATTATTTTTTTTCGGGGTTCTTTGCTGGTTTCAAAAATTTTATCAGAAATTTACATCCATGATACTAAACTTTAATTGTGATGAAGAACATATTGGTACCTGTAGATTTTTCTGAGACCAGCGAAGCCGCAGCTCAGTTTGCCATAGCGTTAGCAAGAGAAAACAGTGCATCTGTTACGCTCTTAAACAGCGCAGAAATTAATTACCTCGTTAATTATCACTTTCTCGATGCCAAGCCAATGGTTACGGAGGTTTTAGCGTCCGCCCAACGTCAAATAGACCGAATGGTAAAGGAATTGGAGACAGATAATGTAAAAGTGAAAGGAAGAGTCAGATCGTCGGGACTGCTTGATTCCATCAAAGACGAAGTTGAGAAAAGTAATATTGACTTATGTATCATGGGAACAACCGGCTCCGCAGGGCTGGAAGAATTTTTGATCGGATCGAATACGGAACGAATTGTAAGGCATGTATCATGTCCGGTAATATCAATCCCTCAGCCGACGTCAACAGATCAGATTAAGAAAATCCTGGTGCCTGTTGATCTAAGAGAAGTCAGAAGTTCATTTTTGAAACAGGTAGGGCTGCTTCAGAAAGCCTTTGATTGTAAACTGGAATTTCTTTGGGTTAAAACCCCGCACAATACTGAAAATGAAGATGCGGTGGCGGATGAACTGAAAGGCATCTTTAGCAGCTTTGGAATAGAGAACTATTCTTTCTTCATCGTAAGAAGTATCTTCCCTTCAGACGGAATATTTACGGAAGTAGCGGACTCTGATGCTGATATGGTAGCCATGGCTACACATGCGAGAAGAGGAATAGCTCATTGGTTGTTCGGTAGTTTAACGGAAGACACCGTCAATCATGCAAACGTGCCTGTATGGTCTTTCAAGATAGATAAGTCCGAAAAAGCCATCCAACTCAATACCTTTTCAAAAGCCGGCGGAACTCCGGAATACCGAAAAATAAAACCAATGATAGTATTATAAAAAAATGAATAAGAAAAAGATCATTGTACCGGTAGATTTTTCGCATCAATCCAAATATGCAATGGATTTTGCTGTGGAATTTAGCCGCTTTATTAGGGCTGAGATTGCGCTGGTTCATGTGCTTGAATTCCCACCCTTTCGGTTTAGCACTACCGGTGAAGCCAACAAGCAAGCTATGGAAAATTTTTATAACAGTGAGTACATCAAAGGAGTGCACAACAGGCTGGAAGAGTGGAAAGACAACTTAGCTAAAGAAGGGGTGGAAGTAAGAAGTCTGATGAGGTACGGTAATCCTTTCCAAAAGATTAGCAACACGATCTCGGAGGAGAAGGCAGACTATATCATCATGGGCTCCAAAGGTGCCTCCGGTTTAAAGGAGTTTTTGGTTGGATCAAATGCTGCCCGAATGATTCGATATGCAAAATGTTCCGTAATCATTGTGAAAGGGATGACCCGTATTAAGGACTTTAAAAACCTCACTTTTGCAACCGATGCCTCTACGGAACAGGATGTGATCGCAGCTCAGGCAAAGAGGATTCAATCCTATCTGGGGTTAAAAATGCACGTAGTCAAAATAAAGACACCCTATAATTGGCTCGAAGAAGGACAGGTAAAAAAGCAGCTTGACTTTTTTGCAGAAAGAAATAGATTTAGAGATTTCACGCTGAGTTCTTTCAGTGCGGATTTTGTAGACGAGGGGGCCATAAAGTTTGCCGAGGAGAATGAATCCGGAATGATTATGATTGGTACGCACGGCAGAACGGGCCTTGGCCACCTGATTGCAGGCAGTACTGCGGAGTCGCTGGTAAATGAATCTGAAATTCCGGTAATGGTCTTTAAGCTATCCGAGACGTAAAATCATACATCTGTTTAGTTACCGAGCAGCATATCGTAGTGTAAATCAAAAGCAGGTTATAAATTTTTATAACTTTACATAATTGTTTTACTTTTGCGTATTACTTAATACCTAACTATCTAATCCGATGGAAAAATTGCCGAACGCTAACGTCTCTCAGGTGACACTTGAAATGAATACTTACTTTATTACGCCCCCCCCCTATAATAGTTAAACTCTTTCCCAAAATTATCTTAATCAGCATGGCACTCCTTGCCTGCAACAAAGACGACGACGAGCCGAAAAATGACGCTCCCGGCATTGAAGCGCAGACCTTCTCCGTCGCTGAAAATGCAGCAATGGATGCAATGGTCGGAACGGTGGCAGCCGAAGATGCACAGGATGATGAATTGACCTTTGCGATCACTTCGGGAAACCTCGGTGATGCGTTTGCTATCAATGCGGGCACGGGGGCAATTACGGTGGCAGGAACGCTTGACCACGAGACGACGGCGGCATACACCCTGACCGTACAGGTCTCCGACGGAACAGCAACAGCCGAGGCCGAAATCACCATCGACATCACCGATGTGAATGAAGCACCGATGATTGATGCAAATCAGAACCGCACCTTCTCCGTTGCTGAGAACGCCGCCAACGGGACGGCAGTAGGAACGGTTTCAGCCGAAGATGAGGACAAAGGCGACGAGCTAACTTTCTCCATTGCCAATGGCAATACCAATGGCAATACAGGTGAAGCCTTTCAGATAGACAATACAGGAGCCCTCACGGTGAAGACACCCGCAGCACTCGACTTTGAAACCAAGCAGACGTTTACGCTGACCGTGAGCGTCTCCGACGGGGAGCTTTCAGTCACTACGGACATCACGGTGAACCTGACCGATGTGAATGACAGTGTATCGGTCATTGCGGAACAAACCTTCTCTGTGGCAGAGAACGCCGCCAACGGGACGGCAGTCGGAACAGTAGTGGCAATGGATGACGATGGAGATAATCTTACCTTTGCGTTCACTTCGGGAAACCTCGGT
>JAPPDO010000394.1:3949-4319 GCA_028821635.1 Ekhidna sp. | reverse complement strand
AATATTCTTTATATTTGTTATTCAATCATTTAACTATGCTAAATTAGCAATGCCTTTATGCAACACTGCTCCCGCCAGTTTACAGGTGGGCATGACTTCGGTGAACTCAGTCAAACCGCTTTGAGTTATAAAAGAGATCATTCTACCTCCATGGCTATGATGATAAGGATGTTGGTGCGAGGCTGTGGCCTCAGCGATAGTAAGCGTTATTTGTGTGCATCACTTTATTACTGTAAATCCACTGCATTTTAGCGTTCTAATCCATTTGAATCCTCCGGAAATGAAATATTTTAACTATTCGAGGAGAGACTTTTCCTCAGGGTCCCATTTTTTAGGCATTCTGCTAATACTGGCAGGATTATTTTCACTC
>JAPPDO010000394.1:0-3939 GCA_028821635.1 Ekhidna sp. | reverse complement strand
CTCCACCCCCAAAAAGTCTGGCTCATTGGAGGAGGCGCATCTTTTATCGGGCTAGTGCTTACCCAATCATTCAGCGGTATCCTGATTGATCCTGCATCTAACAGAATGAAAGAGTACTTTTCATTTTTGGGATTTAAAACAGGCGAATGGCAACAACTGCCTAAAATAGCGCAGATCAAAATCTTGACGGTAACGAAAAGATTCACCCATACCCCGAACGGAATCAGCCCTACCCTTTCAGGAAGGTTTTCTGTTTATAGCGTACACCTTATTAACGTTGGCTTAGAAACAGCCGTCAAATTGGATTACTCCAAAAAACAAAAAGCTGTTTCTAAAGCCAACGAATTAGCTGCCAGGTTTAATGTGGCAGTAACTTAAATAGTGTATTTCACTAATTACCCTCAACCCAGGAACCTCCTGCATCCAGGATTTTCTGAGCGATTTCTTTTGCTTGCTGTTTAGACGTTTTGAGGCCGGAGTTCATCTCCACTAGCTGTTTTTTGATGATCCGCATGGTCTCTTTATGAGTAGTCGTGGGGCCGTAAGTAGAAATTTCCACTCCCCGTGTTAAAGCAAACAACCTCGCACCCATTGTAGGTTTGTTCTTTTCACCGATCTGATTCTTTGCAGGGTTTCCGTTGAGTCGGGAGTCCATCGTTCTAAGTTCCTGTTGCAAAGCAGATACCCGGCTTAAAACTTCCGTACTTACATTCGCCTGAGTGGCCGCAAAAAAGAGTTTATCAGACATCTTTCTCGTGTTAGCTAATTCGATAGATAATGCGGATACATCCCTGCTCACGTTCTCATATTCTCTCCAAAAGGCGACAACCTGATCCATCGGGTTTCCCGGAAGGGTACCCTTCATAAGCGGCTCAACACTGACATCAACAGGGCCTGCCAGTTGGCTGAACCTGCCTCTTTCGTATTTATGCAGGGTGGCTTTGTACGTGCCGGGCGCACACAGCAACCCGTCCGTGTCGGAGGTATTCCCATTTAATGTAAGTGCCTGCGAAGTCCCGACGCGTAAGTTCCATGTCACTCGATGGAATCCTCTCTCTTTACTTTTTTCTGCTTTCTTACGGTTGATAACGTTTCCACTCTGGTCCGTAATTTCCAGATAAATGAACGGATCTATTTCTCCGGTCTCCTCTTCTAACGCCTCCCAGCCCGGGAATGGCAAATTCCCACTTTTTCCCTCCTCACTTTCCTTTCGTTGTTCTTCAAGGCTTTTTAGATCGTCCTTCAAATAGTAGGTGAAAACAGCCCCAAAATCAGGATTAGGTGCCACATAAAGCTGAGACCCCTGCGAACCTCTGGTTTCATTGAAATCAAGCACGGGCCTTTCGATGTACCACCATGCCCTTCTTGGCTCAAAAAGGGAAGCCTCCTCATCCATCTGGCTTGCGCTTACGCTTCTTAAAGCCGAGTAATCATCAAGGATGTAAAAGCTTCTTCCAAATGAGGCCGCTACTAAGTCATTCTCTCTTCGCTGGATGGCTAAATCCCTGAAAGAGATAGTTGGCAACCCCCCTTCAAGCTTCGTCCAGGATGAACCTCCGTTTAGCGTTACAAATATGCCAAACTCTGTAGCCGTAAAGAGTAAGTCCTTATTCACATGATCCTGAACGATTCGCCAAACTAAATTTTTATCCCCCAATCCACGGGTGATCTTATTCCAACTTACACCTTTATCCGTGCTTTTATAGAGGTAGGGCTGATAGTCACCCTCTTTATGATTATCTAATGCCACATACATTGTACTCTCGTCAAAAAGGTCTGCTTTGACATCATTTACATACGCTCTTGAAGGCACCCCCATTGAGCTTACCTCTATTTTCTTCCAACTTTGACCTTCATTATCGGTCACCTGAAGTAACCCGTCATCAGTACCTATGTAGATTAGCTGCTCATTTTTTGGAGAGACTGCTATTGAGGTGATGGTGTTGAAATTGGACATGGCCCCCACGTCCCAAGGGGAATCCCAACTCTGGACTCTTCCCATAATCGGAAGTGCCATTCGCTCCTGATCTCTTGTCAGGTCTCCGGAGAGAGCGGTCCAACTGTCTCCACGATTTGTTGATTTCCAGAGCCTCTGCGAGCCGTGATAGATCGTCGCAGGGTCGTGTGGTGACACCAAAATCGGTGCATCCCAGTTATACCTTTCGTAGTCTTCATCTTCTGCGGGCTGCGGCATGATATCTATGACCTCCCCTGTGGCCAGGTCAATTCTTGAAAGTGTGCCTTGCTGCCTTTGACCATACATGATGTTAGGGTTGCCGGGCTCGGTGGCCGGCTGATGGCCGTCCCAGTTTAATACCACTTTCCAGTCAGCAGTGCGGATGCCATGGTGGTTGTCTGTTCTTGACGGGCCTCCTTGTGTGTTGTTATCCTGAGTGCCTCCATAAACATTGTAAAAAGGTGCTGTATCATCCACCGCTACTTTATAGTACTGCGTAAGCGGAAGATTCACCATGTGCCGCCAGGTGGTTCCCAAATCAAAACTTTCATAAACGCCCCCGTCAGTGCCCACCAGCAAATAATTTGGATCAGACATTTTGAAAGCAACGGCGTGGTTGTCCACATGCTTTGCGGTCTCATCCATATACTCGAACGTTTTACCGCCGTCCTCTGATTTCATGAGCCGGTTATTCATCAGGTAAAGCCTGTCAAACTTATGTGGGGAAGCAAAGATTTCCTGATAATAGTGAGGGCCTGTGGCACCTGCCACTGCATCTGACATTTTCGTCCAACTGCCCCCTCTATTCTCAGACCTCCAGACACCCCCTTTTGTTCTGTCCAACTCAATGGCGGCATACAGCACATCAGGGTTAATCGGAGAAACCGTTAATCCGATTTTGCCGCAGTTACCTTCAGGTAAACCGGTTTTTAGCTGAATCCATGTATCCCCGGCATCTTCACTCAGATGAAGCCTTGACTTTTTTCCTCCACCCATCCAGGATGCCACGGTTCTGTGGTGTTCCCACGTTGCGGCATAAACCCTGTCTGCATTTCGAGGGTCAACGATGATATCGGTAACGCCGGTATATTGATCATCTCCCAGAGTCTTCTTCCATGTCTTTCCTCCGTCAGCAGACTTATAAAAGCCTCTTTCTCCTCCTGCATTCCAAAGCGGCCCTTGAACGGCGACCATGATTACGTCTGAATTGTCCGGATGAATAATAATCTTTGAAATATGCTCGGATTGTTTTAACCCCATATTCTCCCAACTCTCTCCTCCGTCGGTGCTTTTGTATATACCGTCTCCAAAACCAACATGACGGCCGCCAACATTCTCACCTGTTCCCACCCAAACTGTGTACGGATTATTTGGGTCAAGCGTAACACAGCCTATTGAATAAACAGGTTGGTCATCAAAAATCGGGGTGAACGTAGTCCCTGCATTTACCGTTTTCCATACACCGCCTGATCCTGCAGCCACATACCAGACATTTTCATTGGAAGGGTCTATGGCAAGGTCTGCGATTCTTCCGGACATGAATGCAGGGCCAATACTTCTAAACTTGAAGTCAGAAAACATCTCTGAATCAAGTGGTTTTGAAGGACTTGCAGTCTTTCTTTTTTGCGCATCCGCTGAGAAGATGCTTAAGAATAAAAATAAGATAAATAGTTGTCTCATATCTTTTTTTTTTAAAATTAGTTTTCCTCAAAGTTAGTGTGTGGGCAGTTATTCATGGCTATTGAATGTCCATTATTTTCATTTTACAGCCACCCTCGGCTCCACCCGGATATAGTTATGTAGTCCGGCCAAGACTGCCCCGACGGGAAGTGTCTGACTTCAAAATCGAGAATTTTATGATTTAATGATTACTTTAGCGTTAAAGGTAAAGTGCAAAAATTATATCCTGGAGGAAGTGCTCGCTGGCTTTCGTTGCTTCTTCTACAAAGTCAAAAAGATATACGTAAAGGGAGATTGAAATC
>JAPPDO010000249.1 GCA_028821635.1 Ekhidna sp. | reverse complement strand
TCATGGTTTTATTATTTAAGCGTTAATAATGCACAAACATAAAACAATTAGTTAAGGATGCAAACGTTTTTTTTCGATTTTTTTTTTATTTTGATCCTCAGCTTCATAATTTTATTATTTAAGAATTAATATAAGGTGTAAACGTAAAACAATTAGTTAAAGATGCGGACGTTTTTCCGGTTTTTTCTGATCAAGCGAGAAATTATTCATTCGCACGTTCTTTGTTAGGGATAATGTCATTTCTTTTCTAAGCGTTTCCACGCTGACTACTTCATCGCCAACGGTGCTTGGGATTTATTTTGGCGGTTCCTTTATACGCCTGAAATTCTAATTCTGTGGCTCACGTTGCAGACAGTATTAAATCGGTGAATACTGCGGATACTGCTAAAGGTTTTAGGCGAAGACGTGCGGCATAAATAATTACATGAATTCCCCGTATGTAGGGAATTTTGGTTCATTTTTGCAAGCTTATGACATTTAATGACTTCGGTCTCAATGCGTCCTTAGTTGAGGCGATCAATCAAATGGGGTTCGCAGAGACCACCCCCATTCAGGAACAGGCTATCCCGTCTATTCTAAAGGGGCAAGACCTCATTGCCTGTGCGCAGACGGGCACCGGTAAAACCGCTGCTTTCGTGATACCGGCACTACATCAGCTGGCAGAAGCACCAAGTGAGGATGTCAAAGTGTTGATTCTTTGCCCTACACGGGAGTTGGCCATCCAGATAGATCAGCAAATTGAAGGGTTTTCTTATTTTCTTCCTGCACATTCGATCGCCATTTACGGCGGCGGTGACGGGACAGATTTTGCGCAACAAAAAAAGGCACTCACACAAGGGAGCAATATCGTTGTGGCAACTCCCGGCAAGCTCATCTCTCACCTAAACCTCGGATACGTGAAATTTGATTTGGTAGCACATTTAATTCTGGACGAAGCTGACAAGATGTTGGATATGAATTTTTATGATGATATTAAAAAAAACAGCGCTTACCGGCCCAACGTCGAACAGACGCGTATGTTCAGTGGTACGATGGCTTCTAAAATTGAAAAACGGGTGGACGGCATTTTGAACGACCCGGAGAGAATAATTCTGGAGTTAGCAAAGCCGGCGGAAAACATTAGCCAGGAAGTCTTTAGGGTTGAGGAGCCTTTTAAGATTGAGTTGATCACCAAAATCATAAGTCGTTACAGTGGCTTTGAAAGTATCCTTGTTTTCACATCCACTAAAAAGAAAGTAAGCCGGATAGTAAAAGGCTTGAAAGATCAGGGAGAGGAAGTCAGAGGCATCTCATCCATGCTTGAGCAAGAAGAAAGAGAGCGCATACTTCTTCAGTTTAAAGCAAAAAAACTACGCATTCTGGTTGCAACGGATGTTCTCTCAAGAGGGATTGATATCAAAGACATCAATCTTGTGATCAAGTTCGATGTTCCTAATACTGCTGCCGATTATGTCCACCGGATTGGGCGTACTGCGAGAGCGAAAACACACGGCGTGGCAATTACACTTGCCTCGAAGGCAGATAATTATAAAATGAAGTGCATTGAAAAGCTTATAGAGCGGGAACTGGATAAACTGGACTATCCAATGAAAAGGTAATTTCCTACCTTTACAGTCCGATGAGGAAAGTTGCTTTTTACACACTGGGCTGCAAGCTCAATTATTCTGAGACTTCTGCTATTTCGAGAATGTTTGAAGTGCGCGGCTATGTGAAGGTTGGCTTTACGCAGCACCCGGACATCTTCATTATCAATACCTGCTCCGTTACCGAAAATGCGGACAAAAAGTGTAGAAAAATCATAAAAGAAGCTAAAAAGATTTCTCCGGACAGCTTCGTAGCGATCCTTGGCTGCTACGCTCAGCTAAAACCGGAGGAGCTCTCTAAAATGCCCGGCGTTGATGCCGTGCTTGGGACGGCTGAGAAATTTCGTTTATTTGACCATCTTGATGGCTTTACAAAAAGGGGTGCTTTCGCATCCGGGGTCAACAAAGTAAAAGAATACAATCCCTCCTATTCGATTGCAGACAGAACCCGAACATTCTTGAAAGTTCAGGATGGCTGTAACTACGGGTGCACATTTTGTACGATACCGCTGGCTAGGGGTAAAAGTCGCAGCGGCAGCATAAGCAGTATCGTAAAACAGGCCAAAGAAATTGCCCGAACCGGGGTCAAAGAGGTAGTACTTACCGGCATAAACATCGGTGACTTCGGGATACGGGGGGGAAAGAGAAGCGAAAAGTTCATTGACTTAATTAAGGTACTGGATGATGTTGAGGGTATTGACCGCTTTAGAATATCGTCCATTGAGCCTAACCTTCTCTCTGACGAAATCATTGAGTTTGTGGCTTGCTCCAGACGATTTGCCCCTCATTTTCATATTCCGCTGCAATCGGGAAGTGATGTCATCCTAAAGAAAATGAATCGTCGCTACCTGAGCGATCGGTATCGAAGCAGGGTAGAGAAAGTGAAGGCGTTGATGCCTCACTGCTGCATAGGAGTTGATGTAATCACCGGATTTCCGGGAGAAACTGATGAAGAGTTTTTCAAGACTTACCGATTTCTGAACGAACTTGCTATATCCTATCTGCATGTTTTTACTTACTCCGAAAGGGCAAATACACAAGCGGTTGGGATGGGAGAAGTAGTGGATAAAGGAAAACGAAACAAAAGGTCGAAAATGCTGAGAGACCTTTCCCTGAGAAAGAAAAAGCATTTTTATCAGCAACATGTGGGAGAAACTCATGATGTTCTTTTTGAAGAAGATGTTGAGAACGGCATGATGCACGGCTTCACGGAAAACTACATTCGTGTAGCCGCCAAATATGATCCTGTCCTCATTAATGAAATAAAAAATGTCCGACTGATTAAAATAAATGAAAATGGATTTGTAGAGGTTGAAGATTCTGAGGGAGTGCTGCACAGGGAGGCTGAAAAAATAGAAGAAGTGGTGTCCCTTTCCCTTTCCGGCTGAAGTGAGATGTGCATTTGAAAACATCCTGATTTTAATTCTGTTAGTCTAACTCATCCGAAATTTTACTGAGGATGTCTCTTTTCAGCACTTTCCTTTGAAACCACCACTCAAACGCCGGATTGATGATTCTATACTCGGTCTGAGATAGCTTCTCCAACAAATCTTCCCTGATAAGTGCCTTTCTGGCTTTGAGAGCCGTAGCGGATGATTTCAAATGGTATTTTCTGATCGACTCCTGTCGGGTAAGCTGTTTCTCCCCCGAAAGGATAGCCTTGAGGACATTAATCTGAATATTACTGAGTCGGTCAAAAATATCCGTAGAATGCGCTTCAGTGAAGTTGAGGAAATCTAAAAAGCCTTTTCGCATTTGCTGCTCACCAACCCTCTTATTTCGGGGACTATTCGTCCAAATGAGATGTGAAAGAAATTGAACATGCTCGGTATGACGCTGTGTCCACTTACAAATGATCCCGGCATACTTTTCCGAAATGGGCTTACCTGTTGAGCCAAATTTAGAAATGATGAACGGGGTCCAGTCTTTTTCTGATATTCTGTTAAGTTTCAGAATTTGCCCGAAATTATAAAATGGGGCAGATTCATTTGAAAATAGCTCCTCCATCATGTGCCGTTTGCTGCCGTACAGGCAAAAAGAGGACTTTTTTTGATGCTGCCAATAGGATCGAAGTTCGTACTGCAAGGCTTCTGAATTTTCAAACCGACTGATATTTTGAAATTCATCTATAGCAATCAATTGCTGCTTCCCATTTTGTTCGGATAAGATCTCCGGCAGTCTTAAAATTTCTTCTTTCGTTTTTTTTCTTCGTTCCAATTGAATGAAAGACTGATTTGCTCAGAACCGCCTGCTTTATAAGAAAGCATCGGTATCAGATGCTTCAGTTTTTTACTTAGATTGGTTATAAAATTTTTATACTTAGATTGATTAGCCTGAGTGAGTTTGAGAGCAAACTCCTCCAAAAATTGTCTTTCAGACCGAAAAGAGGTAATGTCCATTTGAACAATTGCTAAGTTTTGCTTCTTCTCAAGTTCTGTAAATACCTGCTTGATGAGTGATGATTTGCCTATGCGCCTAGGAGAGATTAAAATTACACTGTTTCCGCCCATCAGACTATCCTTGAGCAGTTTTTTCTCTCTTGTTCGATTAGTGAACTCATCACGACGAACTACCTGCCCGTAAGAAAATGGAGTGAAGACATCATTCATATATGTAAATATAGGTCTAATAAATCAACTTACCAAATAGTAAGTTACCAAATGGTAACTTACTATTTGGAAAGTTTAGAATATTAAAACACAAAAATTATTTTCCTAACAAATTATTAATTTATAGTAAATAGA
>JAPPDO010000215.1 GCA_028821635.1 Ekhidna sp. | reverse complement strand
CTCTGAAGTAGTTGGTGTAATGTCTTCTCATTTCATAGAGACCTTGTCTTTCACTTTTCCATTTCATGGCAAAATTCAAATGCTGAACGGCTACTTTTACTCGCTCTTCCAATGAAGGTTGAGCTAATTCCTGCCTTTTTTCTAAGAAATATTTTATCTCATTGAAAATCCAGGGATAGCCGATGGAAGCTCTGCCAATCATTATACCGTCCACTCCGTAACGATTTTTATACTCAAGTGCTTTTTGAGGAGAGTCAATATCTCCGTTCCCAAAGATGGGAATATGAAGTGCTGAGTCATTTTTTACTTCCGCAATGTATGACCAGTCCGCCTCTCCCTTATACATTTGTTTTCGGGTACGACCGTGGATCGTAAGGGCTTTAATCCCTGCATCTTGCAAACGGTGCGCCACTTCTTGAATTTTAATGGTTGATTCATCCCACCCGAGACGCGTTTTCACGGTAACAGGTTTATTGACGCGCTTCACAATCTCAGCGGTCATCTCTTGCATTTTGGGGAGGTCTAGTAAAATACCGGCACCGGCACCTTTGCAAGCTACTTTTTTTACAGGACAGCCATAATTAATATCTATTATTTCAGGATTAGCCTCTTCTGCAATGGCAGCGGCTTCACGCATGGATTCAATTTTGTCTCCGAAGATTTGAATCCCAATCGGGCGTTCGTAATCGTAAATATCCAGTTTTTGAACGCTCTTCTCGGCATTTCTAATAAGCCCTTCGGAGGATATAAATTCCGTGTACATTATATCGGCACCATTTTGTTTGCAAACTGCCCTGAATGGGGGATCGCTGACATCTTCCATCGGTGCTAGCAATAATGGAAACTCACCTACCTCTATGTCGCTGATTTTAACCACCTTCTGCCCTTATATTTGCCCGCAAAGTTAGCGATGCAGGATATACTTAGAAAAGTACCGGAGGAGAAGAGAAGAAGAACGGGATTCGTATATTCCATCATCCTAATTGCAATTATTCTAGCAATTATGCTAAATGGGTCGGCGGGAGAAACGGAGACTGATTTAATCTTGGAGTTTGACCCTATTATTTTACTTCTCTTGCAGGGTGTCTCATCGGCATTAATATTTATTGGTATTCCTTTCTTATTTATTGGAGTGATTTTAAGAACTGGAATACATGAGTTTTTTCCAAAAATTTCATGGCCTACGGTTGCCTCTACTTCATTAATCACAATCTGTGCTATCGTTATCACCAGCCCCGTTGGAGCGTGGAATATGAACCTTGATTTTGGGGATTCTGATTTTGCACGATGGGCAGAAAATTCGGAAAACCGACTTCGTATTGCAACTGAACATATTACAAATTTTACTTCACCGGTCCAGTTTGTTTTGGCATTCGTGGTGATCGGTATTATTCCGGCAGTTGGTGAGGAGTTACTCTTCAGAGGTCTTATACAAAATAACCTCTCTATGGCGTTAAAAAACCACCACATTGCGATCTGGCTAACCGGATTCATCTTTGCAGCTATTCATCTTCAATTTTTTGGCTTGGCTCCGAGAATGCTGCTAGGCGTTCTTTTGGGATATTTGTATCACTGGTCCGGCAAGCTTACCGTAGCCATGTTGGCACATCTGGTTAACAATGGTTTTCAAGTGATTTTACTTTACCTGGTTCAACAAGGTATGGTTGAGATGTCTTCGGAAGAGATGAAGCAAGCTGCCCCATGGCCTACATTACTTATTTTTGGCGTTTTAGGAGTCTATTTGCTATACAATTTTAAACAGAGATTTAGTTCTGAAAATGAGTGAATGGCAATCCGTCTATAAGGATCAACAAGAATATCGAGTTGATATCGTAAAGATCATTCTTGATGAGGCGGGGATGATGTCCGTTAAAATAAACAAAACCGCCTCCGCATACGGCCTTGGCAATTTTGAAATATTTGTGGCTCCGGATAACGTCCTTCGTGCTATCAGGGTGATAAAAGAGGAAGTTAAATTTGAATAAATATCCTGACCTTTTACCTCGTACCATCTCTGCCGTTGTTGGCGGATTGGTCATTATACTTTCATTAATTTGGAGTCAATGGGGTTTTTTTGCCGTCTTTCTTGCCATTTCGTGTTTAACCACACTAGAGTTTTACAGCCTGATGAGGCTACAGGATTATGTCCCCATTCGTTTTTTAGGAGTGGTAATAGGTGGGCTGCTTTTTATTGGGATGTTCCTGATACAAGGTGGGTACCTGCCCTCTGTGTATCATTTTGCACTTTTCCCTTTAGCGTCTTTTGTGTTTCTAATTAAGCTTTATAAAAAGAATGACGTTCATCCATTCATAAATATTGCTCTTTTTTATTTGGGTGTCCTTTACGTGGCTGTTCCTTTTGCATTTACCAACCTGCTGGTATTCTACAACGGAAGATATTCCTACGAAATCATTCTGGGATTACTCTTCCTAACATGGACAAATGACATAGGTGCTTATTTTACAGGTATACTCTTCGGTCGAACCAAACTATTTGAACGGATATCGCCAAAAAAATCTTGGGAAGGCAGCATTGGAGGAGGGATTATCTCCGTTTTAATTTCAATTGTAATTAGTTATTATTTCAAAGGATTGAAGCCGCTGGAATGGTTTAGTGTCTCCGTCATTGTGGTCATTGCAGGCACTTACGGCGACTTGGTCGAATCTTATTTTAAACGTTCAATACAAATTAAGAACTCCGGATCAGCAATACCGGGTCATGGGGGATTTTTAGATAGATTTGACAGCCTACTTATCGCTGTTCCTTTTGTGGTATTTTTCTTGTATTTATTTTAATGCGGAAACGGTGAATTTTAGAGAAGGAGATTAATGAAAATACACAAAGAGGGTTTCAGAGTGATCCCGTTGATGGCAGTGCTTACCGGCGGACTTTATGCCTTATTATACTGGCTGATTCCTTTCTTTATTGTTCAGCTAATGCTTGCATTGGTCGGATTCATCTTTTTGGCACTAGTGGTGCGATTTTTCAGAGATCCGGAAGTTGCTACGCCCGGAAGAGATGGTGTTATTTATGCACCTGCCGAAGGAAAAGTGGTGGTCATAGAAAAGACCTATGAAGGTGAATACCACAAAGAGGATCGAATTCAGATTTCCATCTTCATGTCCCCGTTTAATGTCCACGTCAATAGAAGCCCCATTAAAGGAGTGGTGGACTTTTTCAAGTACCACCCGGGGAAGTTTTTAGTAGCCTGGCATCCAAAATCCAGCACCAATAATGAGAGAACTTCGGTAGTATTTAAAACAGCAAACGATGTGACAATTTTAATGCGGCAGATTGCCGGAACCGTTGCCAGGAGGATCGCCTTTTATCCAAAAGTTGGAGATGAAGTGACTCAGGGAGCATCTGTGGGCTTTATCCGCTTTGGGAGCCGTGTTGATTTATTCTTGCCCTTAGATGCCCAAATCAAAGTAAAAATTGGAGACCTGACAAAAGGAGGAGAAACGGAGATAGCCGCTCTCAGCTAAAATCTACTCCCTGTTGAGAGGCTGAACTAAAGATAGAATATTTTCTTTGATGCCGATGCCGTGTCATTGTTCTAAAGTTCCGCTTTGCCTTCCATTACTTTTATACAGTTGAGAAAGAAGTTTAAGATTTTTTTTTTGTGCATCACTTTTACTGCAAATCCACTGCATTTTAATAATGCCAGCGACAGCTTAAATATCCGTTAGTAGCATTATCGCTCAACTGAATTGCTGCACAACAGATAGCACTGTAATACCCCCTTTTAGAAAACTCTCGACCTCCTTCCCACGATCGCTCACTATTTCTACCCACTTATTCGGCACAAATCGTGAGACAGATTACTCGGCATGAGCGATTGATTAAGAGCTTATTAAGAAAATTAATTTCTAATTATTTAGAAAGATTCTAAATAATTATGTATTTTTGCACCTGTTTAATTTAAGACGATTTTAAAATGACAAAAACAATAAAAACTGTCGTCAAGATGTTTGCCTTGGTTACTGGAAGTTTCTCTGCATTCATGGGATGTGGTGATGATGATGCTGCCTCCGTCAAAACACCGGAGACTTACAGTTTCACCAGAGATCAAAGGTCGACAGTCTCCTTCAGTGGACAGACGACTCGAATTTTAATGGGAGAGGAGATCATAGATGCTTTTCTTGATACCGCCTTTACTGAAGCACGGATTGATGCGATGTTTGCCCATAAAAAAGGGAGCGATAATTTTAAGGATGCGGATTTAAACGCATCAGATAAAAGTGTTAGGAGCAAAACGGCTGCTTCATCAGACTTTTTTTCAGCAAATACTGCCGCTGCGTCTGCCATTAAAGAAGAATTTGACAGTTGGA
>JAPPDO010000378.1 GCA_028821635.1 Ekhidna sp. | reverse complement strand
TTACCTTTATACTCTACTTTGTTGAATAGTATGGTGTGCTTTGTATTGCTATTTTTTTTTCAGTTTCTTCTTCCCCTCCGTCTCAGGGAGGGTTTATGGGAAGTGCCACTATTTGAAGGCAGGTATCCCGGTAATCTCGGCTCCCAAAATCAATAAATGAATATCATGGGTTCCTTCATAAGTAACTACCGACTCAAGGTTCATCATGTGTCGCATGATGGGATAGTCTCCGGTAATGCCCATTCCTCCATGAATTTGCCGGGCTTCCCGAGCAACGTTTAATGCGGTTTCAACACTGTTCCGTTTTGCCAGTGATATTTGAGCAGTGGAAGCCTTCCCCTCATCCATCATCTTACCCAACTTCCAGTTGATCAGTTGTGCTTTTGTAATTTCCGTGAGCATTTCGGCCAGTTTTTTTTGTATCAGTTGGAATCCGGCAACCGGCTTCCCAAACTGTTCTCTTTCTAGGGCGTATCTTTTGGCGGCATCATAGCAGTCCATTGCTGCACCAATAGCACCCCACGCTATTCCATATCTTGCTTTGTCCAGACAGCCCAGCGGCCCGCCGAGGCCGCTTTTATTAGGGAGTAGATTTTCTTTTGGGATTTTGACATCGCTAAACACCAACTCTCCGGTAGATGAGGCTCTCAGCGACCATTTACCATGCGTCTCGGGAGTAGTAAATCCTTCCATGCCTCGCTCTGCGATTAATCCGTGTATTCTTCCTTCTTCGTTCTTTGCCCAACCCACTGCAAGGTCTGCTTTCGGAGCGTTTGAAATCCACATTTTTGCTCCATTTAGCAGGTAATGGTCTCCCATGTCTTTGAAATTTGTTTCCATTCCTGCGGGGTTTGACCCATGATTTGGTTCCGTCAGGCCGAAGCATCCCAGCATTTCACCGGAGGCCAGTTTTGGGAGGTATCTGTTTCGTTGTTCTTCCGAACCGTAAGCATGGATAGGATACATCACCAGCGAGCCCTGAACGGAAGCCGTAGATCTCATGCCGGAATCTCCTCGTTCTATTTCCTGCATGATCAGGCCGTAAGCGATATAATCGAGGCCGCCACCTCCGTATTTTTCCGGTAATGTAGGCCCAAAAACACCTGCTTGACCAAACTTTTTTACGATCTCTTCCGGAAAGTGGTTCCTCTCCGCCCAATCTTCGATAAAAGGAGTAATTTCCTTTTTCACAAAATCCCTTATTGACGAGCGAATCAACTGATGTTCTTCTGCGAGAAGGTCATCAATGGCATAGAAGTCCAGAGATTCAAATTCGTCTGTAAAATTTCGCTTACTTATACTCATTTGGATTTTACTTGGGTGCTTGTTAAAATTTTAGCACAAATTTACAGCGTCATGCGTTCGCAAGATGAAGAAGAGAGAAATAAAATACGATGTTGAGACACTACTCAGGAAACTAAAAGAAAAATATGAGGCAATGGGTCAGGATTTATCCGGCTATCTGGACGGTCTGCTTTATTCCGACTACCTGACTTACTGGGATTACATTCATTTAGACACATTGCTGAGTCTCCAATCCCCAAGGACTGCATTTCCGGACGAAAGGATTTTTATTCTTTATCACCAGGTTACGGAGCTTTACTTCCGAATGATTCTCAATGAAATGGAGCAAGCCGTATTCAGTGACCCGATTGATGCTTCTATCTTCAAAAAAAGGCTCAGAAGGATCAATCGATACTTTAGCCATCTAATAGATTCGTTTGATGTAATGCTGGACGGGATGGATCAAGAGCAATTTCTTGCTTTCAGGATGGCACTTTTGCCGGCCAGCGGCTTTCAGTCAGGGCAGTATCGAATGATTGAGATTTATGCGACTGACTTCATCAATCTTACCGATCATGCAAGCAGGGAGCAAATGGATAAAAATGCGCCAGTAGCAGATGTCTATCAGTATTTGTATTGGAAATCGGGTGCTACGGAGTTAGCCACTGGGAAGAAGACATTGACGCTTCGGCAATTTGAGGAGAAATACAGAAAACAATTCATTGAACTGGGAGACAAAGTGAAGGAGAAAAATCTGCTGAGGAAGTTTTTGATGCACTACGATGACTGCAAAGAGATCGCTTCCGAACTGAAGAACTTTGACTTAAAAGCAAACGTAAACTGGCCGCTTCAACATTTAAAGTCTGCTGCGAGGTATCTTCATAGAGACCCGAGTGCCATCAAAGCCTCCGGGGGGACTAACTGGCAAAAGTATCTGCCCCCCCGAAATCAAAGGATCGTCTTCTTCCCTCAACTATGGACAGATGCAGACCTTAGTAATTGGGGGAAAAGATTTAAAGAAGAACTCTCATCCCACCATGATTAGGTGTCTCCACTATTATTTGTTACTTCTTCCGGCAGTGGTATCCTTTTCCCAAATTAAGCAGGGAAGGACTTATTTTGACACGGACAGTGCTAAAATCAAAGAAATATTTCATTACTCTTCTAAGGATTCATTGTTACAAGGCTCCTACGAATCATTCTATCTAAATGGCTCTTTACAGACTTTTGGCTGGTTTAGCAGCAATCTTCCTGATAGTAGCTGGCTGTATTACTATGAAAATGGAAGGCCAAAAGCAGAAGGCAAATACAGAAATGGAAGTCCGGGTGGTAAGTGGAAATACTATTTTGAAAATGGTAATATCAAATCAGAAGGAATACTGCGAGGCACTTCCAAAGACGGACAATGGACGTTTTACTACGAAAACGGAGGCAAAAAAAGTAACGGGATTTACTTCAATAATAAAAAAAACGGCATCTGGAACTATTTCTCTGAGGATGGCTTCTTAAAGGCTCAATCCTACCTAGAAGATGGAAAAGGCAAATACACCGAGTTTTATCCTTCAGGAGCCAGAAAGATGGAAGGATTTAGTGAAGGAGATAAAAGCGAAGGCGAGTGGACTTACTACTTTGAAGACGGAGAGGTGAAAGCCATTGGTTCATTTGAGAATGGGTTGAAATCCGGCGCATGGACTTACTACCATGAAAACGGGACTGTCGCCGCCGAGGGGTCATATTCAAAAGGTTCAAAATCCGGCGCATGGACTTATTATTATGTGAATGGAAATGTAAGCCGGGAAGGAGAGATAACGGATGATCAAAAAGACAGACACTGGAAACTTTTTTACCCTTCCGGTGAACTTAAAGGCGAGGCTTCTCTTCAGGAAGGAACAGGAGAGTACCAAGAGTATTACCTCAGCGGCATGAGAAAGTCCAAAGGTCAATTAGTAAATGGAAAGAGAGATGGCAAATGGTATTACTATGAAGAGAATGGAGGATTAGAAGGAGAGGCAGACTTTGAAGCAGGTGAGGGCATGTACACTGGATATTATCCTGACGGCAGTATTAAAATGAATGGTCGATTAAAGGAAGATAATCGCGTCGGGGAGTGGACATTGTATAATCCTGACGGTTCAACCGCCGGCACCTACCATCCTATCTACGCAGAAGAAGAGCCGATCTTTAAATCGAGGGTTTTTGAAAAGCCGGTAGCACGTGAGTTTTACGATAAACCGGAGTACAAATTCAAAAGAAGAGGATTCAAATACTTTGAATCGACAGTCAACGAATACAGAGGAGTCATTCTTAGTACAAACCCAGCCTGGCTTGTAGCCAATCGGCTTCCGATTGCATTGGAATATTACATGCAAGAGCGGCTGGGCTATGAACTACAGGTAGATATTATCAGTGATCCCTTCTTCCGTAAAAACGAGGATGTGCCCACATATAATATTTACAGGAGGGGCAGCAAAATTCATTTTCGACAGAAGTTTTACAGCATTGACCGTGCCTTAGGAATGACCTATTTTGGTCATCAGCTTTCATTTCAATATTTAAACCATCAGGTCAATCATCTTGATTCGGCAATCGTAAACGCTACTGTTTTCAGATACGGTAACTTAACGATGTTAGGTTTTGGCTACGGAGTTTTTGCCGGCAGTAGATGGATGCAGAACACAGGAAACGCCGGTTTAACGATTGATGTCTTTTTGGGAATAAGTATTGAGAGCAGATCCTTTGAAAAACAGTATGAGAATGAATCCAACAGAGTGGTTCAAATACTTGATAACTATTTTCAGAGAGAAGTTAAATCGTCGATTCATTTTCCGGTAATCTTTGGAGTCAATATCGGATTTGTGGGTCCAAAAAGTAAGAGTAAAACACAGTGAGTAAAAAATAATAAGGCATTACTAATTCAGCATAGATAAGTGATTAAATAACGGATACAAAGAATACTCCATCATCTCTTTAATTCAAGCAATATTTTTCGGTTAATTTCATGGAGGTGTATCACAAAGTATGAAATCTTAAATATGCCCATAATTGATGTAATAAA
>JAPPDO010000142.1:818-4349 GCA_028821635.1 Ekhidna sp. | reverse complement strand
ATTTACTTGTGTTATTGACACGTGTGTTTTGCACCCTCTCCATGTACGAGATTTAATTTTATGGTTTGCCTACTCAGGTCTTTTCGCTCCAAAGTGGAGTAAGCATATTTTTGATGAGTGGAGGGAATTAATGGTTAGAAAAAAGGTTCCAAAAAAAGAGATTAATCATCGAATTGATAGCGTTTTAAATGGCTTTCCGAATGCTATGGTTACAAATTATGAGACGCATATAGAAAGTTTAACAGGAATTAAAGACGAAAAAGATAGACACGTCTTAGCTGCTGCCATAAAAATAAATGCAAGTCTAATTGTCACTAATAATCTTAAAGATTTCTCAAAGGACTACTTAGAAAGTTTTGGACTTTATGCAAAGTCAGCTGATAATTTCTTAGTAGATATTATTGATTTGCATGATGAAGAAGCTATCAAAGCTTTTAGAATGATGGTTGTCAATCGAAGAAATCCACCCGTTAATGAATATGAAATGTTAGATATTTTGAGGAATAATGGATTAAAAGATACCGCTGACTATATTCACGCTTTAATTTAACATGGATTGGCTGCTCATACTCGGATTAATGTTATTTGGCACCTTTTTAATGGTAGCAGAAATTATTTTTGTGCCGGGCACTACTGTTATTGGTATCCTTGGAGCCATCTTCTCCTTTTATTGCATTTACCTTGGTTATGATTACTACGGACCGGCTACCGGTACCTTAATCCTGATTGGAGCCGTCATGCTAAATATATTTGCCCTCGTGATTGCATTTAAAAGTAAATCATGGGAAAGGTTTTCATTGAAAAATACCATGAAAGGTAAATTTAATGATGATACTAAATGCGATATTAAAGAAGGTGATAAAGGCATGACTATTTCCTCTTTAAAACCAATCGGTAAAGCTATATTTGGGTCCAATGAAATTGAAGTACGATCGGAAGGTGGCTTTATCACTGAAAACATCGAAGTTGAGGTCAAAAGAATTGATTCATCAAAAATTATTGTACAACCTAGTAAATAACTAAAATTATTATGAGCAGCATTCTCCCAATCTTATTTGTGGTCGGAGGCATTGTCCTCTTTTTTATCTTTCTCTACTTTGTCCCTGTAAATCTCTGGATTACTGCGATCTTCTCCGGGGTAAGAGTAGGACTGTTGGAATTAGTCTTTATGAGAATCAGGAAAGTCCCTCCTTCTATCATCGTTAATTCGCTTATTACGGCCACAAAGGCCGGCCTTACAGTTCTTCAGGAAGAAGATGAGTCCGCCAGAAGGCCGCTGCGAACTCAAGAACTGGAAACACACTATCTGGCAGGGGGAAATGTCCCCCAGGTAATCAAAGCATTGATCTCTGCGGATAAAGCAAATATCAATCTAACCTTCAAGCAAGCCACAGCCATAGACCTTGCCGGTAGAGACGTATTTGAAGCAGTACAAATTTCTGTAAATCCAAAAGTCATCAACACTCCTTCCGTAGCCGCTGTGGCCGCCGACGGCATTCAACTAGTCGCAAAAGCACGTGTAACTATTCGAGCCAATATCCAGCAATTAGTCGGAGGAGCCGGAGAAGAGACGATTTTGGCGAGAGTAGGGGAAGGCATTGTAACCTCAGTAGGTTCTGCGGCTACTCACAAGGAAGTGCTTGAAAATCCGGATAAAATTTCCAAACTGGTCTTGCAGAGAGGACTAGACGCAGGGACGGCTTTTGAGATTCTTTCCATTGATATTGCGGATGTGGATGTGGGAGCTAACATTGGAGCGAAACTTCAGACCGACCAAGCCTCCGCTGATTTGAAAGTTGCCGAAGCCAAAGCTGAAGAGCGGAGAGCCATGGCAGTGGCAGAGGAGCAGGAAATGGTTGCTAAAGCACAGGAAGCACGTGCTAAGGTAATACTCGCAGAGGCTGAAGTACCGAAAGCATTAGCAGAGGCATTTAGAACCGGAAATCTGGGTGTAATGGATTATTATAAATTTCAAAACATAGAAGCCGACACGGATATGCGCCAGTCAATAGCCGGCTCCGGGAAAAAAGGAAGCAGTTCAAGCAAGAAATAAAGAATAACCAGCTTACTTTTGATTTAATAATAAAGCCCGGCGAATGTCGGGTTTTTTGTTATTCAAAAACTCCTTACTTTTTCTATCGCCTGTTTTATATGAGCTAAGTGATGCCGACAGTGCCCATTGTAAATACCCAGCCATTCCATTGTTTTTTGTTCTCCGTACTCAGGATGGGTAAACCCTTTTTGCCAGTCTTTTTCCTTTCTCGACTTGAGAAATATGCCCTAACGTTTATGTAATCCTTCCAACAAGCCTAAAGAGTCAGAAATGTCTCCATTGCTTCCATCTTCTGTTTTGCCCACTCGGCTTCGTTATAAGTCTTGATTATAAGATTATCCTCCGTTTGGATTAGTTTAAACCGGATAAAGCCGTTCATGTGGCTGTCTGCCAGGTGATGAACGATCTGCTTAATGTTCCAGCCGTCCTGTTGATATTGAAGTTCCGGCTCCTCATACGACAGAGTTTCTACCCATTTTTTGATCTTTTGTGGAAACGCCTCAATAGTAGTAATCCATTTATTGATGACCTCATTATCTGCTTGCAGGTAATTGTATTGTCCAACCGGATATTTTAGGGCTTCAATATTCACGATCACTCACCTTCTTATTAAGAAAGTCTTGACTGTTCAGACATTTTTCAATAGCCTGATCTATTAATGCCTTTTCAATTTCAGCCTCACTTCCAAAAGTCACCATATTAGCGTACTCTTTAATCTTTGTAACCAAAAGCATATAGGCCCATGTGGGTACAATTGCATCCGCAGAACACATTAGTCCAACACTTTTGCCCCGATATTGAGTCCAGTTATTGGTCTTAGTAAATTCCCGAAAATTCTTTTCTTTAAGAATCATCCCTTAAAAAAGGAGGTCTCTGAGGTCGAAAATTGCCCTTTCTCCTTTATGAAGAAATGCTTCAAGATCAATGGAAATGAGCGGGCTTTTCTTGACTCTGTTTATAGCTACTTTTTCCATGTTGGAAAGACTAAATATAATATTGGGAATAACTAAATAAATTTAAAGAAAACACATGAACATTACCGAAATGTTAATAACCTTTCCAACCAAATAATTGGAAGTATATGAACTTAACACTGCTAAAAGAACTATCTCTGAAGTCAGACTCTTCATAAGCGATTTAGTTAGTTGAGGCATACTTTACATGCCAATCGTAGATCTCTCGCCCTAATTGTGCCAGGAATGGAATCCCCAGACTATCATATTCATACACACCATCATTGAAGATTTCATTATTGTTCACCAGAATGGTGGTAGTGATTAGAAACTCAATACCTGTTTCTTCATTTAAGATGTAAGCACAATCTGTTAATGTTCCATAAGCCAAACCTACTTTATTGAAAATTTTAATCTCTTCAGGCATAGGAGACTGATCATCACCAAACATCAAAAACTTAACATATGAATCATAGTGATACTCATCGTCGTAGCCTGTCTCTCTTGGAAGAGCCGACATTGCCC
>JAPPDO010000142.1:0-808 GCA_028821635.1 Ekhidna sp. | reverse complement strand
GTATATACTCCAGTTGCTCCTCGGTCAAATTAAACCATTCCTTCGGCTCAAAAGCTTCGGGGAAAATGACTCGTTTCAGTACATCTTGTTGGGCAGTAAGCGGATAGTAGTTTTTTAAGGAAAAATCAAAAGGATCTTCCAAAATTTCGTTGCCGCTCAAACCCCCTTTCCCCTTCATAATGTTTTTAAAATTTAGCTTCTCTAAATCCTTACTTACTATTGAATCATACACGATCCATGTAGAATCGTCAAGCATAAATTTTACTGGTCTGGTGATTGTGCGGCCTGAATTGGATGTTGATACCCGGTGAGAGATTCGTATTGGGTGAATACCTCTCCTATTCAATTTAGCTTCTATTGAATCTTGTCCGAATAGTTCAAATAGTCGGTTATAAGCAGAATTATCACTTACTACAAAAATCTTTCTCACTTCATCGGCAACTGTGGTTATGATACTATCCTCCTCTATAATCTGAAATCTTGAATTCCGGTCAATCCCGGGCAAATCATTTAGATATTCCATTGCTAAAATTGCAATTGGCAACTTGACCGAACTAGCCGGATAAAAGTACTTGATATTGTCTAGCTGAAATGAATGGTCAATAAAACTTATTCCATCTGTCTCTCTGACAACCTCACTATATAGTATTTGTACATCATGTTGGTCTAACTGTCCCAAAATTTGAGTGATCCGTTCATCTTTCGAGCTTAGAGCATATTCTAGTGCGTTATCCTTTGGTCTTTCTTCTTTGCATGAATTTAAGGTCAGAAGTAAGAGTGATAATAGAGCTATGTCAAGGATGTTTCT
>JAPPDO010000361.1 GCA_028821635.1 Ekhidna sp. | reverse complement strand
CAAGTACATTTCTTTGTTATTGTGATTGATCAATCTTACCTGGTCCTTTGCGTAACCATCGCAGACCCATGCATGCCCGTTTGTATATTTGGTATAAGTCTTTTTCCAAGGCCATCAACCTTTGGTATAAGTGTAGTAGCCATTCCACCCTTCCATGATTACCGGTCTTCCATCTTTTAAATCGCTTTTTACTTTTGGCTCAGCAGCCTCTAGGGAAAGTGTTTCATAGGAACCACCAGAGGCATACCCAAGTCTATCTTTGAAAACACCTACCGCATGACCGGTTTTTGCACCTGATCCCTCGCAACCATAGTTCATTCCAACCCAAATGCCGATGTCTCGCATTAATTTCGCAACTTCACGATCCCCGTTGACACTTCGTGTAGACCATGAGTGGGGAGGCATAATTGCCCAGTTGTATACATTATTGTGAGCGTGATATCTGGCTACTTGTGCAATAGCTGTTGCTACACATCCAGTCGGTGCTCTGCCCGACCGGTTTTCACAATTCGTGGGAACTAAATTATTGTAAGGAGACCACTGCCCCCATAGAGTAGTCAAAAAGGGGCCGTTTTCTTCAAGAGTCGTGATCGCCAAAACCTGCCAGGCTCCCCCGGATGAATAGTTTCGAGCTTTAATTGAGGCTTCTTCAATTTGAGATTCAAGCCCGACCCATTCGGCTTTGACATTATTTGGAATAACATACGTTTGGTCTGCATTTATTATCTGAATTTTGTTCATTCTATCAAAGAACCACTGAGCCATTCCCAAGGGGAGAGCTTCAATATTGAAAGAATTTTCAAAAGAATATCCTAGAATTGGAGATTCTTTTCTTGTTGCTGAGAATATGATGTATCCCTTCTCTGAAAATTTTACGACGTAAATCGCAGGGTTTCCCTGCTCGTCTGGAATTATTATTTTTTCCGTTACCTCCAATGACGAATTTGAACTACGGGCATTGGGAGCGGTAGGGTTGAGTTGTTTATTGAAAGCAGTAATTGATAACAACTCAATTTCTGCTGGGTCAACTTCAAAATCACTTGATCGAAAATCGAAATCAACAGCTTCAACAATATCAGTTTCATTGATAACTGATTCTTTTTCTTCTTCACAAGAAAAACTTAGTCCTGCTATCAACATGACAGCGATGGACTTGAAAATTAGGGTTTGTTTCATAAACATGACGTTAATTAAAGTTAGTGTTTACTTCTTTTTGAGTTCCGGTTTGATTTAACTTAAAGATTAAAAGTTTAATTAAGGTGTAAAGGTAAAACAATAATTTAAAAATGCAAAAGTTTTTGCAAGTTTTTTTTATTTTGACACTCTCCAAGTATAATCTTGAACAAGATTTATTTGATTTTTAGGATTACTATAATTTTATTTTTGTTCATATCATACTTTTATTTGAATAAGCTCCAACCCCATTTACAAAACCCTCAATTTCTTTCGGACAATGCTGAACAAACTAATGATAATTTAACCACCTGCCTGTACTGAATTAGTAATTCCAAACCTTAACCGTTGTCTACACCGTCGCCATCTATGAGGTAATCTATATCATACTCCGGTGGGAAAGGACTTAATTCTTCTTTTTGCTTTTTCTCCGTGTTGCGCCCTCTGATTAAAAAGTTTATCCCGAACCTGAAGGAGGTACTTTGGAAATCAGCAGGGTCCTTCACGGCATTAAAAATATCATCAAATACACTATGTAGCTGACAGGGACCTGCTCTTACTACAAATCCGAATCCGACTTCAACAGGCCTCGACTGCTCCTTCAAGATAGTGGTAGAAAGTGTCAGTGTCTCCCCAAACTGATGCGTGTATCCTGCTCCAAACCCGAGCTCTGACTTACCAAATGAGGAGCCGTTTCTATAAAGTGAGCCGGAAATAACACCATCATCTAGTGCCCGATAGCTCGCTCCGGAAACAATGCGAGTGCCCAGTGATGTGGTGAATGATTCCTTGGTTTTTTCTCTTTCTGACCAAACATCAATACTATCTTCAAGTGCTTTTTCAAGATCAACATTGTCCAAATTATCGAAGCCACTGAGGTTTATCTGATTGTTAGTCAAAGTGTAGTTTTCGATATCCTGTTTCCAGGTGACCCACCCTAAATCATTAATGGCCAAAGAAGCATTGAGTTTCTCATTGATCTCCAGTTGTGCGCCTACGTCGGCTGCAAAGCCGCTATTTTTATTGAAAGCCAAATAAGAAAATATATCATCACCCATCGCCTGTATATCATTAAATCCGGCTGTTCTGTAGGTTACATTATCGAAGGCAGCAGAAATACTGAAATCATCAGCAGAGGTGAACAATCTCAAAGAAGCATTATCGGAGGCACCGGCGTATGCAAGTCCGGTGATATACTTCATGCGACCCCCTATCGTAATATTCTTAGCTCCCCATCGGATCATGTCCCGCGAATAGCCCAGTCCAATTTCGTGATATGCAATACCGCCGCCATTCAGGTTCTCCTCTTCCACACGCGCTCCAACTACGCCGCCGTTTCCATTAATAAAGTACTTCAAAAATTGAACAGGATACCTGAAGCCACCGCTATATCTCAGATTGAAGAGTAAGCTAAAATTCCCACTGTTGGTTCTAATACCAAACTGTAAAAGTGATAAGTCCCCCCTGACACTTAGATTGTCTCCGGCTTTTAAATTTCTCAGCACGCGCTCTAAATCCACTTTTACAGAGTCCGTCCCTTCTACCGGAACCAGTAAATCATTATATCTGAATCCAAGATTGGCATTGGTATACATACCGGATAATGCCGGCAGTGAAAAATAATAGTCAGCATTCGGGAAAAATGAAGCATTGAGCATCCCTGACTGAGGAGTCACAGCTCCGAAATGGTAAAAGGTAAGGTCTGACTGCGCAAGCATCGAAGCAGAAAATACCATCGAAAGGGAGATAAGGATTATTTTTTTCATAGATCAATAGCAACTTTTCCCTGTGCAGTCAAAAAGATATCAATACGATAATCAGAGTATATTCTTACTGACTTCCCCGATTCTGTATCAAAGGTGGACATATTGAGTGTCATGATAATCTTTTTTGTCTTCAAGAATGCATCAATCCCCTCGCCATTGAGTCTGACCACTGAGGCTTTTTCTACCGGTCTCAATGTTCTCTCATCATCACCTACCTCAGCCGATTCAATGGACTCAACCCCGAGCAAGGTGTAGAGTACCTCACCAGCATCATTCTGAAAGCTAAAGTCCAATGTTCCGTCAAATGGAATCTCGTTTATTGTGCGAAGGTTAATGGTGATAGAATCGGCATCGCTCAACTCCGTTCCGTCTATGGAAGAAGTGAAATCTCTTGAAAAACCATCCATTCTTAAATCCAGTGGAACCTCCACGATAGTCCGTATTTCAAGGTAACTGCTGTCAAGTAAATAATTGTTCGCATTATCAGAACCGGGCGGATTCGGAGTGGCATCCACCGTAAAAGTCAGGCTATCAGGTGTGCTACTCAGCAAATCATCAATATTGCTGTTACTGACATTCATTTCAATAGATGTAATGTCCGATTCACCCAGTTGAGAACTATTCGGGGCATCCACAAATTGCAGATCAGCAGTCACGGCACCTGTGAGAAGAATCTCTGAAACACCACTGTTCACTGACTTGACATTTGCCAGCGATACCCCGAATTCTATCCCAAACGTATTAATAAACTCAAGTGTTGCTGTTGGCTCCGTGAGGAATAATCCATCATCACTAAAATCATCAAACACGGAGATACGAATTACTTTTTGCTGAACCTCAACGGGATCGGCATCAAAACTTCCGAAAATAGCAGAAAACTCAGCGTCTTCAAAGACTACTTCCAACGTAATCTCCTCCGATGCGTCAATGGCCATATCGGGAGGGATAATAAAAATTAAGTCCAGTTCTACATTGAATATATTTGATGAACCCTCCCTTCGTGCCACATTCTTCTTCCCTTCCAGTGGAGTTGAATCTGATATGCTTGTCTCGCCCCCCACCAGCGTCCCCGTCAAAACAAGCGTATTACCTGTTGATACGTCCTGAACATCAGTAACCGTCAGGGTATAAGCTATTTGCGAAGCAAAAGGAGAGGTCAGCGTGTAGTTTAAAGTACCGCCTTTAAAAAAAGCAGAGTCGATCTCTTCACCATCCTCAGGATTAAATTTAAATTCAAATTCCCTAGTGGCTAGTGTCATCGTGTCCGCAGAACTTTTAGCAGGAATATCTGATGAGAAGGGCGGCCAGCTTTCCTCATTGACAATCTCATCTTCAAACGCAATAAATTCTTCCGCATCATCGTAAACAGAGGTATCCCTTTGAACGAGCGTGACAAATGAATTACTACCGGTGACCACCC
>JAPPDO010000068.1 GCA_028821635.1 Ekhidna sp. | reverse complement strand
GGACAAGTAGAGGCAGAGATCTGTCGGGCTTCTCAACAGTCTCGTAAGCCAAACATACGGCCTCACGCCCCATCATAGCTTTTGTCAATGGCTCGTAAGAAGCAAAATGAAAGTAAGTGAAAATAAGCTGCCCCCTTTTACATAATTTATACTCAGGCTCAACAGGTTCTTTTACTTTGATAATCATCTCAGCAGTGTCATAGACAGCTTCTATGGAGTCCAATATTTTAGCTCCGGCACGGATATATTCATCATCTGTAAAACCACTCCCAACACCGGCAGCGGACTGAATGTATACCTGATGACCTCTTTTGCTCAATTCAAGGGCACCTGATGGTGTGAGGGCTACTCTGTTTTCGTTGTTTTTGATCTCTTTCGGAACACCTATTATCATGATTTTGAAGTTAATGAATCGCAAATGTAACCGGAGGTTTCCCGAAAGGGGAAGAATCAGCGAATAAAATTTCAGATGGCATGAACATCTATAAATGTCAATATTATTATCTGATTTTAGTTATGAAACAGAATAATATTTGTTTTTAAAATCCTAATTTCAATCGGCACGAACAATCATTAGGTTATGATGCTTTATTGTCTAATGATTTTTTAATATTTTTGAAAACTATCCCATTTAATAAGAAATGAAAGAAGTAGCGGATAAGACAAAGGCTTTAATCAGCAAAACGGAAGCGTTATTTGATTACCGACTGGCCGTAGAAAGCCGAGAGGCCAGCCTGATTGGCAGGAAAGAAGTATTTATGGGGAAAGCTAAGTTTGGCATCTTCGGCGACGGAAAGGAGATTCCTCAAATTGCTATGGCTAAATACTTTCAGAATGGCGACTGGAGATCGGGCTATTACAGGGATCAGACCTTTATGATGGCCATAGGCCAATTGACTACTCAACAGTTTTTTGCTCAGTTATATGCTCATACCAATGTGGAAGCCGACCCTGCCTCAGCAGGACGGATGATGAACGGACACTTTGGAACCCGATTTCTAAATGATAAAGGAGAATGGCTGACTCAAACAGACAAAAAAAATAGCAGCTCAGACATATCCTCCACCGCCGGCCAAATGCCAAGGCTTTTAGGGCTCGCATACGCTTCAAAACTTTACAGAAATAATAAAGCGTTAAGCGACTTCAACGATTTTTCAATAAATGGGAATGAAATCGCTTTTGGAACAATCGGAAATGCCTCCACTTCAGAAGGACATTTTTGGGAGGCGATGAATGCGGCGGGAGTACTGCAAGTGCCTTTAGTAATGTCTGTTTGGGACGATGATTACGGCATTTCTGTCCCACAGAAATACCACACCATCAAAGAAAGTATTTCAGAGGCACTAAGCGGCTTTCAAAAAACGCCTGCGAAAGAAGGGGTCAAAATATTCACTGTGAAAGCCTGGGATTATGTTTCTCTATTAGAAACGTACCGTAAAGCTGTAGATCTTTCGAGAATAAAACATGTTCCGTCTATTATTCACGTAACGGAAGTTACTCAACCACAAGGGCACTCCACTTCAGGCTCTCATGAGCGCTACAAATCAAAAGAACGACTGGAATGGGAAAAGGAACACGACTGTATTTTGAAAATGCGAAAATGGTTAGTTACCGAAGGATTTGCACATGAAGAAGATCTATTAACTATCGAAAAAGAAGCGAAAAGTGCAGCTAAAAGTGCCAGAGATACTGCATGGAGAGAGTTTTCAGAAGAGATAAAAGATGATTTGGAAGAAGCTCTCAATTTAATCAATAAAGCAGGTGCTTCATCAAAAAGAGCAAATGAAATTTCTACTTTAACCAAAGAGATTGGAAAGGAACTCAATCCGGAGAAATCACACATCATACGCAGTGCAAAAAAGGCACTAAGACTTCTAAAAGCAGACATAAGCCCTGAAAAAAATGTACTCAAGGAGTATTTAGCAAAAAAAGAGAAGCACTATTCGCATCAATACAATTCACGGCTTTATGACGAAACCAAGAGTTCTGCATTAAATATCAAATCTGTGCCCGCGGTTTACGATGAGGATAGTAAACTCGTTGACGGCAGAGAAGTTCTCAACGCTTGTTTTGATTCTTTACTCAAAAATAACCCTCGAATCTTTGCTCTCGGGGAGGATGTCGGGAAGATCGGAGACGTGAACCAAAGTTTTGCAGGACTCCAGGATAAATACGGAGACCTAAGAGTAACTGATACCGGGATTAGAGAATCCACTATTATTGGTCAGGGCATTGGTACTGCATTGAGAGGTTTAAGACCTATTGCCGAGATACAATACCTTGATTATCTTCTATATGCGCTTCAGACGCTTTCTGATGATCTTGCCACGCTGCATTACCGGACTTTCGGAGGGCAAAAGGCACCGCTTATTGTAAGAACAAGAGGCCACCGATTGGAAGGAATATGGCACTCTGGCTCTCCTATGGGAATGATCATTCATTCACTTCGCGGAATGTATATTCTGACCCCAAGAAATATGACTCAGGCAGCCGGTTTTTATAATACATTAATGCAGTCAGACGATCCGGCACTTGTAATAGAATCGCTCAACGGATACAGGCTTAAAGAGAGGATTCCCGAAAACCTCCCATCCTTTAGACTTGCACTGGGAGAGCCTGAAATTTTAAGGGCTGGAAACAACGTGACCATCGTCACTTACGGTTCAACCTGTAGGATTGTGGCAGAAGCTGCCAATCAACTTTCTGAAGAAGGGATTGAAGCTGAGCTTATTGATGTTCAAACGCTAATTCCATTCGACCTTCCTAAAACGATCTTAAAATCACTCAAAAAAACAAACCGGCTGGTTGTTGTGGATGAAGATGTAGCGGGAGGGGCATCCGCTTACATCACACAGCAAGTTCTGGAAAGAGATAATGGTTATATTTACCTTGATTCAAAACCGACGACAGTTACTGCAAAAGATCACAGATCTGCATACGGGAGCGATGGAGATTACTTCTCCAAACCTAATGTGGAGGATATTTTCGATAAAGTCTACGAACTCGTTGGTGAAAGCGAGCCCCGTCTGAAGCGTATTTATTGAGCTATTTCGGAAATCCTAAATGAAGGGGTTACTACTTCGTTGCTTAGGTTCCCTGTCCGATCCATGATGCTGAATCTGACTCTGAGCAGGTTATCCTGAAATGCGATACTAAGGCCTCTGGAAAGAATGCTGTAAGTAATTGTACCACTCTCTCCGTCACCATCACCGAAAACAGGAAACCGTCCGTTGAGATTTCCAAGTTCACAGTTATCAACGGGGAAAATACTTCTAAAGTCTATCTTCTCAAAAACACCATTGATATTTTGCTGTTCGATCTGAATGAATATGTTGTAAAATGTTGCCCTGAATAGTGCCGGGATTTCAGCACTCAGATCACCCGGATTTTGGGTAAAAATCTCTTCATAAAAACTATTACTATCATCAAAAGCATACACAGTTATTCCAATAGTATCAAAGCGGGATAAATTCTGATTGATAATGTTGGGACATTCAAAAATAATATCTTCATTGTAGGTTTGGGAGAGGTCAATGAAGGCAGGGAAAGTAGACCCTTTGCCGGTTGTAATGATATTCTCATTTCTCCTTATGGGTCTGACCGTTTGAAATACAACGGGTGCTAAATAAACCGGAGGAACTGACTCATCTATATTAGATCTGGTGAGAATTTTAGGCTCCGAATCAACAAAAAGATCATAAGAAGGGGAGAAATCGTTTTCAGGAAAGCCAATATTGGCATCTCCATCTTCAAAACTAAAAGTTAAGTTAAGCGAGTCAACATTTGTAGAAGAATCAATAAATTCAATGTTCTTAAACTCAATCCTTGGCGTAGCAGAAAATTGTTCCTCCTTGTAGCAGGAAGTGAAAAACACAAGAAGCGATAAGCATAATAGATTTGCCAGAAATTTCATAAGCTAAAAATAAAGTTAACAAATAAACCACTTGTTAAGTCGTGAGTTTTACTTCAAGATTTAAAAAACAACTTTTTTCTATTAATAACAGTAATTTCAATGATTGTTCACTTGAAGTTTTTGATTATCAATATCACCACAATTCAGTATATCATCAGTTTTGCGATTCGCTTCAAAAAACACCGGACACAGTAGATGCAATATACGAAATCCCATTTCTGCCTATTGAATTTTTCAGAGATCATATAATTCTCAGCGTGAACACTGGCGTTGAGAAAATCTTCAAAAGCAGCGGCACTACATCGTCCCACCGAAGTGCTCATCATATTCCTGATTTGAAGTTTTACCATGAAATTATACCAAAGACTTTTTAGCACGTGTTTGGACGACTGTCGGATAAGAAAATTATTGCTTTATTGCCTTCATACTTTGAGCAAGGCGACACCTCG
>JAPPDO010000210.1 GCA_028821635.1 Ekhidna sp. | reverse complement strand
AATGTTTTTGCAAGTTTTTTTTATTTTTATTCGTATCATGTCTTCCTAACCAAACGAATAACGATTTAACCACAAAGAATGCACTAGAGGGACTATTCAACTTTTAAGAGCATACCTTCACCCACTCAAGGGATTACAAGAATCCCGGGAATGTCCTGTCCTTAAATACGTTGACAGATTTTTATTTGTCCACCCAAATTCTTCATCCAACTTATTTTCCATCCCGAATAGATAGCTTTGCGAAATGGCAGGAGTGCAGGTAGATTATCTGGAGCAATTAAATCCCCCACAAAGAGAAGGGGTTGTAAACGTTGATGGTCCTTGTATGATCATTGCCGGAGCCGGTTCCGGCAAAACGAGGGTTCTTACGTTCAGAATTGCGCATTTAATGCGTGAGCATCATACTGATCCGTACAACATCATGGCACTGACATTTACGAATAAAGCGGCAAGAGAAATGCAGGATAGGATTGAGGCTGTGGTTGGCGGTGAAGCAAGAAGTCTCTGGATGGGCACCTTTCATTCTGTCTTTGCAAGAATACTGCGGGCGGAGGCCGGCAAAATCGGTTATCCGAGCAACTTTACCATTTACGATACGGATGATTCCAAGTCGCTGATCAAACAGATTGTTAAAGAGTTCAAGCTCGATGATAAGCTCTATAAACCTACTATCGTCTTCAACCGAATCTCCGGTGCTAAAACCGGGCTTATTTCCTGGAAAGAGTATCAAAATAACCCTGTTTATTTAGAAGATGACGTGCAAAACAAGCGTCCTGAAATGAGCCGGCTCTACAAAGTTTATTCGGAAAGGTGCTTTGCAGCAGGTGCCATGGATTTTGATGATCTTCTTTTTAACACTAACCTGCTTTTTCAGGAACACTCGGATGTTCTGAATAAATATCAGCAGCGATTTCACTATGTGATGATTGATGAATTTCAGGATACCAATATTTCTCAATACCTCATCGCAAAGCGGCTTGCGGCTGTAAGGCAAAATATTTGCATCGTTGGCGATGATGCGCAAAGTATATACTCATTCCGGGGGGCCGACATTCAGAATATCTTAAATTTTGAGCGAGATTACCCGGATTTAAGGGTTATCCGGTTGGAACAAAACTACCGATCCACCAAAACGATCGTCAATGCCGCCAATGCTGTTATCAACAAAAACACCGCCCAACTAAGAAAGAGCGTATGGACAGACAATCAGGAAGGAGAGCTTATTGACCTTATCAAAGCGACGTCCGATAATGAGGAAGGCAAGCTGGTGGCATCGGCTATTTTCGAGACTAAGATGCAGTCTCATGCTTCAGAAAAAGAATTTGCAGTCCTTTACAGAACGAATAGTCAATCCCGAGCCATGGAGGAGGCACTAAGAAGAAATGGTATACGCTATCGGGTCGTGGGAGGTGTTTCTTTCTATCAAAGAAAAGAAATCAAAGATCTCCTCGCTTACTTTCGATACATCGTCAATCCCAACGATGAGACTGCCATGCGTCGGATCATTAACCTCCCCAAAAGAGGTATTGGACCCGGAACGATTGATAAGATGGTAGTTGCCGCAAACGAAGACGGAAAATCGCTTTGGGAGATCATGGAAAAAGCCTCAAGCTACGTTGGAAACCGCAGCGGCATACAGGTAGAAAACTTTGTAACCCTCATCAAATCCCTGCGAATTACTGATGAGAAAAAAGAAGCTTACGAGACCGCATCTCAAATAGCGAAGACCTCCGGATTGCTAAAAGAACTCTACGAGGATAAAACCATTGAGGGCATGAACCGGTATGAGAATACTCAGGAGCTGCTTAATGCCATCAAAGAGTTTACGGATGACCCCGAAAGAGAAGATAAAAGCTTAGGGTCCTTTTTGCAGGAAGTGGCATTACTTACTGATGAGGATCGGAACGATAAAACAGATGAGGCCGTAACGCTCATGACCATACACATGGCAAAGGGATTAGAGTTTGGCTATGTGTTTATCGTCGGGTTAGAGGAGGATCTTTTTCCATCACAAATGAGGCTTTCAAGTCGTGCAGACCTGGAAGAGGAGCGAAGGCTGTTCTACGTAGCCATCACTCGGGCCAAGCAGAAAGTCTTCCTAAGCTACGCTTTAAACAGATATCGGTTCGGGAGATTAAAAGATTGTGAGCCAAGCAGATTCTTAGATGAGCTAGACCCTCAATTTCTCAAAGTAAATCGTCGCTTCTCCTCAAAAAAACCCGCTTCTCCGGCAGCGAGCTATGTGACGAGGAACTTTGTAAACAGAATAAAGAAAGAGGGTACCGTTAAAAAGTTTGCTCCACAATTCAACCACACTGCCGGCACCGATTTTAAGCCGAGTGACACCTCTAACCTGGAAACAGCAATGAAAGTAGAGCATCCAAAATTTGGCTTTGGGATTGTCACGGAAATAGATAAACAAGGCTCCAATAGGAAGGCCAAGGTAAACTTTGAAAAAGCCGGTGAAAAGACGCTGCTCCTCAGCTTTGCCAAGCTGAGAATCCTTAATGAATGAATGCGATAAGAAGGCATTGGGCATACAGGTTTTGATGCGCATTAAAGAAAGTGTGAGTATATTTAACATTTAGAAAATACTTCATCATAATGACAATATTTGACTTCCAAACATTAATTCAACATTTACCCGTTAGAAAGCAGTGTTTTACAACGAAGCGGAGAACGTGGAAAAAATTTGAAAAAGAGTCTTCCGAATATAAAAAGATTAATGACCAACTTTTTAACGGAGAAGACTCATTAACCATCAGTCGAGAGGACATTTTTCAAACAAAAGATGTCCAACAACTCATCTTGAAAACCATTTATTGGGGTTATCCCAGCGGAATGAGAGGCAGTGCTTTTTGGGGTATTATATGTAGACTAGACAATCTGACGACCATCTTTACCCATTTAAGCAATAAAAAACAGACTTTTGACGAGTTAAAAAAGCAACTTGGACTCAATTCAATAACCGGATTAAGGCTATCAACCTACAGTAAAATTTTGTATTTCTTAAAAATTGAGTTTGACGGCTGTCCATGTTTAATTTTAGACAGTCGTTTAACAGACGTATTTAACGCTGAAGTTTTCAAAGAATTTGATCGTTTCAAGGACATTAACTATCATAACGCTCCGGACCATTATTTAGACTATCTTCAATGTCTCCATGACCTTGCTGAAAAACTAAAAACCAATGGAGACCACATTGAGCAGTTTCTATTCACTTTCGGAAAGCATCTGAAATGACGGCCACATGCCCGGAAAAGAGCAGATCACATTACCTGAGAAGTATTATCTGGACTATTTTCTTTATCTGCTTGAGTTCGTTCAAAAGCACTACGATCATATCCTGGACGAACCTGAGGAGCTATTTTATGCAGACTTCAAGAGGCTAAGCGAGGATGCAAAATGTCTTTACATACGACTCTCCAACAGAAGGGGCGATTTCTTTCGGGCATCCAAATTAGGTTACACCGAAATTCAAAACCTTGATAAAGCGATTGAGGAGTTATCACTCCGCCACTTCATTGGTGTCAATGAGAGTGACGACCCCTCACAACTCTCAATCTTCACTAAAGATGAACTGCTAAGCCATTTTGAATTTCTCTGTCCGGAGCAAAAAAAACCGGAAATGCTTCAGAAACTCACGGAGGAGGATGTGGAACCCGTCCGACAGACAGAAAAGATCATCGAATTAAAACGTCAGGAAGTAGTGGCGTTTTTAAAACTGCTGTTTTTCGGTAACCGCCGTCAAAAAATGACAGCGTTTGTGATTCGGGATATTGGAAATGTAAAACTCCAACGGCTGGATGAGTCCAAATTTACGCCTTGGTTTCAAAAGCGGGAGGATGCACTGGGCGTGATGCACATTTCTCAACTCAAAAGCATGGTGAGAGAACTGATTAACGCTGAAATGCCTTTAGGTGAGTTTTTAAATGAAATGCCTTGGAATGAATGGTTAAGCTATCCTCGATCTAAGGAATCGGCATACAGACTGCTGCTGAGAGTGGGTGCCTATTTTGAGAAGACACAAGCGTTGGAGGAGGCTTTGAAATACTATGAATACGTCCCCAGACACCCTGCAAGGGAGCGGCGCATTCGGATTCATGAACGATTAGGAGACCCAAAATCAGCACTTCAAATTGCAAATGAACTGATCGAAAACCCGTCCGCTGCCGCCGAGCGGACCTTTGCAACGGATTATCTTAACAAATCCGGTCTGCGAATGAACCGAAGCATGACGAAACGATTGCGGCAGGCACAGGTCATTGAGATTAAGAAAACACATCAACGAGTGGAGGCCGAGGTGCTGTGCTATTTTGAAGAGAAAGGCTGGCAAGGTATTCATTCCGAAAACTTCCTGTGGAGAG
>JAPPDO010000136.1 GCA_028821635.1 Ekhidna sp. | reverse complement strand
CTGGCGAGGAGGGCGCACGGAAGCGCCTCCGCGCTTTCCTGGCCGGCGCGGCGGTGTTTTCGGACTGGATACCATCCTCCAATTTTATAAGTATAAGCATCGGGGTAAAGAGCGAAGGCTAATCAAGGCACTAAAGGAAGCACTTGACTTGCATTACACCCCATACTGCTTTAAAGGAGCCACTAACCTGCTTGAAAAGTTTAAAGACTGTACGATCGTTAGTAATACCGTCACTTGTCCCGGCTTTTATGCTTCACAAGGAAGAAAGCTACGAATCCCAGTTCGATACGAAGGAATCATTGACAATCTTCAATATTTTCACGAGGAGGATGTCTGGGTCGCTAATCTGGAAATGGAAGCAGCAGGTTATTATGCGTTTGCAAAACTTCTGGGACATGAAGTAATCAGCCTGAATGCCATCTTCACCAATCGAGTGAGAGGGACATTTACCAAAGACCCGAATGGGATCATTGATGGATTGATAAAGAAAGTGCTAGAACGCATTTAGTCTTTCAGACCGAATCTTTCAGATTGAATCCTTTTTAAATAGTACTTTCAATGCCTTTCGGATGCTGCCCGCCGCATCATTAAAGTGTCCCTTTGCATGAGACCACCCTTCGCTCGAACTCCTTGACCGGTTTCTGACCTCTTCTTCCAACTTATCTTTTTGTGTCTTGAGATGTTGAATCTTGCTTTCCATCTCCTGTGAAACTTTGGTTCCAGCCTTCTTTGTTTCAGCAATCAAATGATCCAGCTTTTTCCCAAGTTCAGAAAGAATCGACTCGATACTTCTCCTGTCGCTCATATTATTTGGTTAATTTGGAACGAAGTTACTCTTTTTTAGCATACCACCTGGCAATTATCTGTTCTGCCGGCTTATTCTGAGGTGTCCACTCCATACGAAAGTAACTGCTGCTTCGCATCATAAGATGCCATTTCCAGAAAAACCCGCCAGCCCACCAAGATTCATTTTCTAATGACTGGAAAGTCGCTTCATAAGCATCGGCCTGAAGCTGAAAGTTGATACTTTCCGGAGATTTCTCTACTTCCCAGTGCTTACCAACAGCACCATTTACACTCTGAAATCCAAACTCCGTGAAAAGAATGAGTTTATCCCATTTTTGGGAGAAGGCTTTAAGTCTCTTTTTGACCGGAACCCAGCCCTCTTTAATCTGATCAATGGTAGGATCATCCCTATTCGTTAATGGAAAGTAAGCATCCACCCCGATATAGTCCAACTTGTCCCACCATGTGATATTTTCATAATTATCCCAGTTGGAAGCATAGGTTAGCTTACCATCATATACCTTCCTAATGTCTTGGATAAGGGATTTCCAAAACTCTGGCCTTTCCCGAGCAGGGATTCGATATTCCGTGCCGATACAAAAAATCTCCACACTTAAGGAATCTGCCTTCTTCGCATGATTGATGATGTACTTGCGAAAGTCCGTTTCCCATTGCTGCCACAGTGCTTCCGTAGTCAGGTTGAAATTTCCACACCAGCCCTCTGCCGCTATCCAGACGTGCGGCTTTACCATCACTTTTAAGTCATTTTCCTTAGCATACTGAATGAGCATACAACTTCCTTCTGTTCGCTCTCCCCACCACTGCTGCGAATGGTCGGAGCTAACACTGCCCTGACCGGCACGAGAAAAGCCGTAAGGGATTACAGCAACCCAATCTGCATTTATGCGATGAAGTTGCTGCATGGCCAACGACTCAATGGGGCGGGGTGGATTAACAAGGCTCACGCCATTTATTCGTTTGATAGCTCTGTCTGGAGGGATGAAGATACAGGCGACTTTCCCAAGAACTAAAAGCACAAACAAACTAACTATCCGCATTATTCAAAGATACGATGGAAGACTGCAAAAGTTGATGGTTCTGTTTAACCTGTATAAACTTTGCTTACTTGGAAGTATTCGCATGCAAATTGAATTGGAAGTTGCGAGCCATAAGTTATGAAATGCTGATCGCATTAAATCTCTGCTTGATTATTACAGATAAGCAACATCTGTTAGTCTTGAACTAAAGCAAAAAAGTAATCCATTTATTAACAGCTTTTCCACAGTCTCAGTATTTGCAGAAGCTTTTTTATTTTATAAGGCGAGTTTTACATTAATTTGAATCTGTAACTATACGACCTTCTATGTATCTCATTTTTGACACAGAAACTACCGGGCTCCCTCATAATAAGAAAGCACCTGTTGAAGACTTAAACAACTGGCCCAGATTAATTCAGATCGCCTGGCAGTTGCATGATCATTCCGGAAGATTATTATCTACCGGCAATCATATCATCAAACCGGAGGGGTTCACGATTCCTTTTAATGCTGAAAAAGTACACGGCATCTCAACCCAAAGAGCATTGGAAGTAGGTGAGAATCTGTTAGGAGTGCTGAACAAATTTTCTGAGGACGTAAACAAAGCAAGAATCCTGGTAGGTCACAACATAGCGTTTGATAATAAGATAATTGGTGCAGAATACCTAAGAACCAACAGAAAGAATCTTCTGGACGGGGTAAAAAACATTGATACCTCAGAAGCAACAAAAGTGTTTTGTCAGCTTCAGGGAGGAATTGGAGGGCGGCTAAAATCACCTAAGTTGATTGAGCTTTATGAAAAATTATTCGGGGAGGGTTTTAGTGATGCACATGACGCAGCCTATGACGTTAATGCCACTGCGAAAGCATTTTTTGAATGCCTAAAGAGAGGTATCATTCCCCCTATTGATGAGACCAAACCAACTGATATTGTTTACGAGGCTCCGGATCTTAGTGCAGCCAACTTTACGATAAAACCACAGGAATCTACGGGTCAAATTGGCACAGAACTCGTTGATTCAAAAGACATTAAAGGGGCATTTTGTCACCTTCATGGGCACTCCCAATTCTCTGTTCTTCAAGCTACGCCGGACGTTGGGGCTATTGTTGCAAAAGCAAAGCAATATGATATGCCTGCTGTTGCGTTGACTGATCTGGGAAATATGTTTGGGGCTTTCAAATTTGTACGGGCCGCCAAAGGTGCGGGGATCAGGCCAATTGTAGGCGTAGAATTTTATATCGCTGAAGAGCGAAAAAAACTCCGGTTTACCAAAGACAACCCTGATAAAAGATTCAAGCAAGTGTTGCTTGCTAAATCCGGAAAAGGATATAAAAACTTAATCAAACTCACATCCATAGCCTACAAGGAAGGTAACTACGGCCTTTTCCCTAGGATTGATAAAGAACTGGTCGAGCAGCATAAAGAAGATTTGATTGCCTTGAGTGGCGGCTTGGGAGGAGAACTTCCACTCCTCATTTTGAACGTAGGTGAGACGCAAGCTGAGGAAGCACTACTTTGGTGGAAAAACTTATTTGGAGATGACTTTTATTTGGAAATCAACCGTCATGGCCTTGAAGCAGAAAACAGATTAAACGAGACACTGGTTCATTTTTCAAAGAAGCATGATGTTAAGCTCATCGCATCAAACGAATACTACTACCTTGACAGAGAAGAAGCAAAAGCACATGACGTTCTTCTGTGTATTAAAGAAAATGAGCGGCAAAGCACCCCAATAGGAAGAGGTCGTGGCTTCCGTCCCGGCTTACCCAATGATAACTTTTATTTCAAGACACAGGACGAGATGAAGGACAACTTCAGGGATATTCCCGAAGCCGTCGAAAATATCAGCGAACTGGTTAATAAAGTCAAAGAATACAGTTTGGAGCGAGAGGTATTGCTCCCTGCCTTTGATATCCCCGATGAGTTCAAAGACCCTGAAGATGAGAAAGATGGAGGTAAGCGGGGTGAAAATGCGTACTTGAGACACTTAACATACGAAGGGGCAAAGCAACGCTATGGTGAACTTACTGAAGAAATCAAAGAAAGATTAGATTTTGAGTTAGAGACTATACAGAATACCGGATACCCGGGATACTTCCTCATCGTGCAGGATTTAACGGCTAAAGCTAGGGAAATGGGCGTTTCGGTTGGCCCCGGACGAGGCTCGGCGGCAGGCTCCGCCGTAGCTTATTGTATCAGTATTACCAACATTGACCCGATCGCATACGATCTGCTTTTTGAGCGTTTCCTAAATCCGGACAGAATATCACTTCCCGATATAGATATTGATTTTGATAATGAAGGACGTGAAAAAGTCATCAACTACGTAATAGAAAAATACGGTGAGAACCAGGTCGCCCAAATTATTACTTACGGCATCATGGCTCCAAAATCAGCCATCAGGGATGCCGGTCGTGTGATGGAACTCTCCCTGCCGGAGACGGATGCCATTGCTAAGCTAGTCCCTGAGAGGGGAGGCAGCAGTTTCCAAAAGGTATTTGAGAACGTAAAAGAATTAGAAGAATTAAGGAGAGGTGAAGATCTGGCCT
>JAPPDO010000001.1:3194-4379 GCA_028821635.1 Ekhidna sp. | reverse complement strand
TTAATATATTTCGTTGCTTTTTCAGTGATGAAGTAGACAAAATAGAATATTAAGGTGTAGTTATAAACTACACCTAGAGTTCTTGCAGTGCTCCGATCGATTCTTGCAGTGCTCCGAGTGGTTCTTGCAGTGCTCCGAGCGGTCATTTTTTCTCACCGAGCAGGCATTTTTGTCTGCCTAGTGGTTATTTTCTCTTATTGAGCGGTTATTATTGGATAAAAAATCCCTTATACTAACAAAAATCCTCCTACTGTTCCAACCGGAAAGCATAAAGTTTGCCTTTATCAGTATCATGTATAATTCAGAAGGTAGTAGTGCCATCTGACCAAATGCTAAAAGGCCCAATTCCTCCTAAATCAATGTCCTTGCCGGCATTGCGTGTGCCGTCGGAGAGCGTGTAAGCACAGAGTATGTCATCAGTATTATCGGAAACCCACAGAGTGGTGCCATTCGACCAGATACCGACAGAATCATTATTACCTGCACTATTTAGGGTATTGATGTCTTTAGCCGTATCACGCGCACCGGTGGACAGTGCGTAAGCAAAGATTTTGTCATCGCTGTCCTTAGGACTATTTTCTACGACCCAGATAATGGTGCCGTCAGACCAGAGACCGAGATGATTAGTATTGTTTAAACCTGTATTTCTGGTGAGTTCAAATTCTCTTGTAGCGAACTGAGTACCTTTCGCCGCATCGGTCACATCTACCATAAAGTCCGCCGTGCCGGACAGGCTTCCGTCAGAAGCACGCACCGTCAGGGTGTAGCTCGGCGTAGTTTCATAGTCAAATGCCCCCCATTATCATTATTGTTCCAGTGTTTCCATTGATGGCAAATGCATCACTGAGGTTTCCCGAAGTGATCTGTAAACGTTAGTTCGTCGTTTTATGCATCGGTTGCTTCCACCGTCTCCACTGCCGCATTCATCTCTGCACTTTCAGCGACGGAGAAGGTCTGCGGCTCAATCGTCGGTGCGGCGTTCATTGGTCCGTCATCTTTCTTACAGGCTGCCATCAGCAGGATTAAGCACAGCAAACACGAATGCCTGAAAATGGAAGAGCGTCCGTTCATGGTGCGGTACTTTTTTTTGGTTTTACCAAATAAATATAATAGGGTGGGGGGGGGGGGGGGCAAAATATTAACTTTGCTGTAACTGCTGTTTTCTACTATTTTTTGTATTAGAGT
>JAPPDO010000001.1:0-3184 GCA_028821635.1 Ekhidna sp. | reverse complement strand
TTTCTCCGTCTCTTTCTCCTCTCCTATCCCTTTCTCCACACACCCCCCCCCCCCCCCCCCCGCCCCCCCCCCCCCCCCCAAAATATTAACTTTGCTGTAACTGCTGTTTTCTACTATTTTTTGTATTAGAGTTTAATATAAATTGTTTAATCCTACAAAGTTATATTTATTTTATTTAAAGATGCAAATAAAACTAGGAAAAATGTTTGAAAGGGTGGTGTTCATTCGGACATTTCAATACGATTAGAATAAATACGAATAACGAGGGTGCAATGTTGGCTGTAAGCAATTGCATTGGTTCGTTTACTTTGGAAAGTCTAACTTAGCGTGTAAACTGTAAAAGTTTATACTAAACTAAGCAACTACTCATAGCCGAAATCGTTGGCACTTATGTAAAATCAACAATGAAATTGAATGCAAAACTTTGAAGAAAGATTAAAAGTTGGACATCCAAATTCGTTGGGAAATACAGTGGAAATTGTAGACGAAGTGTTGGCTGAAAACGGATGCTTCGATGAACTTTTCAACTGCTATTTTAGCCATGACGAGGTGGTACGACTTCGGACTTCAAATGCAATGAAACGGATTTGCAAAGCAAAAAAATTGCTATTAATCCCTTACATAAACCAATTTTTGATTGACGTTGCCCGAATTGACCAATCCTCGACACAATGGACGCTATCTCAACTATTTGGAATGCTCGAGAACGATATGAACGACGAACAAATCGCACAGGCGAAGAAAATCATGAAAAATAACCTCGCTAATCACAACGATTGGATTGTGCTGAGTCAAACAATGGACACGCTGACAAAATGGGCAACAAGGGATTCTGAACTAGGCGACTGGATTATGCCATATTTAGAACGATTGATAACAGACGAACGAAAATCCGTCTCGGGTCGAGCAAAGAAGATGCTAAATAAATTACAGTAATTACGTGTATTGACAATGGTTATGAGTAATTGCTCGTTATCGCCTACCCTCTCGCAGCTAATCAAATCCTAACTCAATTGTAGGATTCCAAAATACTTGATCAAAGTTTAGTATCTGATCGTCTTTCACTTTGATGCCTTCTTTCTCAAGTAGTTCTTGCATCCTTGTAGGGGTTATAAAATGATTCTTTCCGGTCAAAACACCTATTCTATTCACAACTCGGTGCGCAGGTATATCTTGGATAGCGACGGCACCATTCATAGCCCAGCCAACTACTCTGGCAGATCTTTTTATCCCTAAATAATTAGCAATGGCTCCATAGGTAGTTACTCTTCCTTCAGGGATTAACCTCGCTACTTCGTAGACATTTTGGAAGAAACTCTCCTCGCCCATCAGTTAAGTAGTTCTACCTCACAATCTCTCAACGTGTAAAAAAGTTGTAATGGATTGTCTTTATTCAGTTTCAAAGTTCCCCTGACCCTTACTCTCTCATCTGTGTATGAAACTCCTTTCTTGGGGAAAACTTCCACCACAGTCTCCGGACCTGCTGCGCCACAGAAGAAACATGACTGATAAGGAAATCGTGATAATATGAAGTAGCTCTGTTCACCTGCCTTTTCAAGAGGAATAATGAAGCCTTCAAGAGTTATTTCTTTCCCATTATGGGTCATTAGATTTTCTGAAAATTTCGGCTGATCAACCTCTTCACCCATAAATTCATCATAACCTTTGATAATTTCCACATCAGAAAGAAGACCCCAACCCGATAACTGAGGATTAAACATAAGATGAAGCAATAGAAGAACCATGTATTTATAACCTTTAGTCCATCAAAGTTATCAAAAAACGTATAAGTCAGATAATCAACTTCCTGAGATTTAATTCTTACTTTCGTGTCTGAAAGTTACTAAAATGAATATTATATCAACTTCTGAAATTTCCAAGAAATATATCATGGGTAGTGAGGTCATCATGGCTTTAAAGTCTATCTCCATAAATATCGCTAAAGGAGAATATGTGGCTTTTATGGGGCCTTCCGGCTCGGGTAAGTCCACATTAATGAATATCATTGGATGCCTGGATACTCCAACGAATGGGACTTACATACTGAATGAGAATGATGTGAGCGACCTTACCGAAAATGAGTTGGCAGAGATTAGAAACAAAGAAATCGGTTTTGTTTTTCAAACCTTTAACCTTCTTCCAAGAGCCTCTGCCATGAAGAATGTTGCTCTTCCGCTCATTTATGCCGGATACAACGCATCAGATCGGGAAGAAATGGCTTTACAATCTTTAACAAGCGTCGGGTTGGAGGATAGAGTCCATCATAAACCGAATGAACTGTCGGGAGGGCAACGGCAGCGAGTGGCAATAGCCAGAGCATTGGTCAATAATCCAAGTATTATTCTGGCTGATGAGCCCACAGGAAACTTAGATTCTAAAAATTCTCATGAAATCATGGATCTGTTCAGGGAGCTTCACAATAAAGGAAATACGATCATCATGGTTACTCACGAGGAGGATATCGCTAAATATACTCATCGGATTATTCGATTGAGAGATGGCATGGTTGAATCCGATACGGCAAACAAGAGCGTGAAAACCACAGAAGTTATCGCATGAGCGCAAAACTCTACACTAAAACCGGAGATAAAGGCAAGACCTCGCTTCTTGGCGGAAAGAGGGTGTCGAAAGCGGACCTTCGGATAGAATCTTATGGAAATATTGACGAATTAAACTCCTTCATCGGCTGTTTAAAAGACGATCATTACGTTGAAAAAAGACTAAAACAACAGCTTTATTGGATTCAGGAGCATCTTTTTACGATCGGGAGTATTCTGGCCGCTGAAGAAGGTTTTTCAGGATTTGATCTCCCCCAAATATCTGAAGCTGAAGTGACTCAATTAGAAGTTTGGATTGATAAGTTTGATGCTGAACTCCCCTCTCTCAAGCATTTCATTCTCCCAGGGGGACATCCGGCCGTCTCACTCTCACATGTCTGTAGGACGGTTTGCCGAAGAGCAGAGCGTTCTATCATTTCCTTAGCTAATGAGGATAAAGTTGATGAAGTGATTCTGCGATTTATCAACCGATTGTCTGATTATTTCTTCATTTTTGCACGTACTTTAAGTAAGTTGATTAATGTGCCAGAAATTCCCTGGATACCGGAGCAGGAGTAAAATTTACAATTAAAATTTCTCATAATTATGACTGATACACTGGGTATCCAAATTCAGAGAAGGCAACA
>JAPPDO010000232.1 GCA_028821635.1 Ekhidna sp. | reverse complement strand
AAAAATAGATAAACCCCTCTAAATGCCCCCCTCACCAACCCCCTCCATTCCCTTTACTATATACCCCACCCCCGCCGCTTCTCCCCCCTCAATAGCCGCCTCCACTGCACGCTTAGCGGTGGTTAGCAGGTGTTCGGATTGCTTTTTGAGGGTAAAACTTTCCGTGATTTTATCCTGAAATTGCTTTTGTATTTCTTTCTCAACGATTGGAATGGGTACTCTTTCTAACTCGGACTTTCCAATGGCCGTAAGAATGGTACCTGAACATCCTTTTTTCAAGATGTTTTGCAATGGTTCCGATTTAAACAGTACCAATAATGTTTCAGGATTAAGTTTTTCAGATGTCAAGACATAGAAACCTGTGGAACAAAGTGCATTATCATAATCTGCTGTTATCAATGCACAGCTTTCTAAAGAACCTGCAATAGACGAAATAACTACATCGTTCGTATTTACTTTCCTACGTGCACGTGTTGGCAAGGCTGAACCAACGTCATAAGTACAACCTGTTACTTCGCCTGACTTTCCAATATCTGCAAGTTCAATATATTTATACTTCTGCTTATCCGATGAATTGAAATTAGCATCTTTTATTTCACAAACCTGATGTAAAAGCTCAAAACCGTTTGAATATGAACGGATTAATTCCCCATAGTCTTCATACCTCATCTGATAATACTCCGCATCCAAACGGCCGCTGGCACCAAAGCTGTCTTTAAAGCTTTTAATGTTTACGGGGGCTTGGCTGGGCTTAAAATTTTCTAAACCGAGCGTTTTGAGAAGGAGGGATTCGGCTTGGGTGTAGGATTTTTTAGATTGATGAATATATTCTTCCGAACGTAAAAGGCAGTTTTCGATTTGCTTTTGGAAATTGTTTGAAAATTCAGGTATTGGAATATGAGAAAGATAATAAGGTGCTATTTCAGGTTGTGAACCACCATACGTTCCTTTGTCTATTAATTTTCTCCCGTAATTGGTATTAAAAAAGACCGCTAAAAATGATTGATTGAAATAAGAGTTCCGTAAAATGAATGTATGTGATGATCCAATAGCAGTTTTATCTAAATTATAAAGTGCTGTTTGACCAAAATTTGCACCCGTCCTTGTGATTACTACATCATGTTTTTTAATTAAATTTTTGGAAAGTCTTTTAGCATCTTTTTTTGAAATAAAAACATTATTTGAGTCTTCAATTTTTAAAGGTCTTACATTCTGAGCTCTAAAAAACCAAACCCCGCTTTCTTCATCTACGTACTCTCTTTTTATTTCTGAGGGGTGCAGTATTTTGCAGTCTGTATTTGCTAAAAGTTTATGATTTTTATTTTGTAAAATTTTTTCTAATGCTAAATACTCCTTCTTCACAAATTCAGAATCAAATCTAAATCTATCATTCCACTTATTTAATTCCGATAAATTCAAAACACTAACCTCCAGCCCTTCCAACAAAGCCTTGTATTTGGCTTCATCGAAAGGGCTTAGGGCTTTCCCGCAAAGGAGAGGTTTTCCTTTTTGGCAAACTCCAGAAAGGCTTCTGCGATGCCGTCCCGCGTTAAGCCGTCATGGTTAAACAGGTCGTGTTTCACGATCAGGTGGTCGTGCGTATCCAGTGCAAACTCGTCAAGGTCTTTGGGTGTCCGCACATAATGCACCACGCTTTCCTTTAGCTCCATGACTCCCTGAACCGGCTCCGCTTCTTCGGGTTTCACGGCAAACCTGTCGGGGAAATCTTTCTTTCTAAGGTAGATTTTATCGCCGCTGTTATCCTTGCTCGTCTCCTGCATGGTAGCAAAGAAAATAGGGTAGTCATCCACTTTGGGGCATAAGGTATCGTCCCATTTTTGCACAAAAAGCACCGAGGTTTTGGTGCCGGTGTGCGGTTTAAACACATTGCCGTGCAGCCCGACGACGGCTAAAATCCGGCACCGTTCGGCGATAAAATCCCGGATGTTCTTATCGGAAGAGTTGTTAAAACGCCCCTGCGGCAGCACAATCGCCATGCGTCCGCCAGGCTTTAAAAAGTCGAGGTTCCGTTCAATAAACAGAATATCACGCCCGACTTTTGTCTGATATTTGCCATTGGGCTTTTTGCCCAGATCATACCGGGCTAAAATCCTGCTTTCTTTGATGTCACCTGCAAACGGCGGATTGGCCATCAAAATATCGAATTGAAACTCCCGATTACTGCTTTTGTCTTTGCGTAGTTTTTTGAGGTTTCTCCAACCGTCAAAATAGGTGTCCTGCCAGTCTTCATCATTGGTTTTTTCGTCCCAGCGTTCATAGTCAAGCGTGTTGAGGTGCAAAACATTGGTTTGCCCGTCGCCGGCAATCAGGTTTAAGGTACGAGCCACACGCACCGATTTTTCGTCAAAATCAATGGCAAATACTTTATTATTTACGTAGTCGGTACATGCTGCGGGCTTTTGCTCCAAAGTAAATAAGTGACTTTTGTCAAGCCCTTTTACTTTCAATATTTGTTCCCAAACATGGAAGATGGTATGCACGGGAAACCCGCAGCTGCCTGCGGCGGTGTCGATCATGGTTTCGTTTGGCTGCGGGTTCAGCATTTTCACGCACATGTCAATGACATATCGCGGTGTGAAGTATTGCCCTTTTTCGCCTTTGCTGCTTTTATTGATCAAATATTCGAAGGCATCGTCTACCACATCTAGGTTTGAATTGAACAGCTTGACATCCTGAAGTGAAGAAACACACACCGACAGGTGCGAAGCCGTAAGTTCAATCTTAGCGTCATCGGAAAACACACCTTCCCACTTACCTTTAGCAAGGTCAAACAGTTTTTGTATTTTCTCTTTAAGCTCTGTCTCGGTGTCTCCGTAGTTCCTAAATTCAAGGTGTCGGGTTTCGGTTCTACCCGATTCCATTTCGTCAAACAGCTTGGTAAATACCAGTTTAAAGAGTTCCTCAAAAACGTCCACGCCGGCATTGGCCAGCACCTCGTCTTCCATTTCAAGGATCAGGTCTTTCAGCGATTTTCGTTCCGTGCGAAGTTTGTCCTTAGCGATTAAGTCAGCGATGGTCCAGCGTTCCGAAAGGATGTCGGAGAGCTTCTCACCGGCTTTGGGAATGGCAGGTAAATCCTCAAAATAGTTCGGGTCTTTGCGATGATAGTAGGAAATGGATTCACCATTGCTCCAAATCCCAATCGGTGCTCCGGTGGCATTGCAATACGATTTTAACTGTTCTTTGCCGTCTTTCAGCTTTGGCTTTTTTAGCTCCACCATGATGTAGGGTGAGGTGGTCTGTTGCTTGTCGAATATGACGATATCGGCTCGTTTTTTCTCTCGACCAAAGGAAACGGCATATTCAAGCTCTATCCGGTCAACAGGATATGCGTAGTCATCCATCAATATCCAGAGGTACAACTGCCGAACGGCTTCTTCCGGGGTAAGCTTAATGGCTTTGTTCCTGACCAAACAATTGATATAAGGAGTTGCTTTTCCGCTGACTTCCTTTACGATGATGCGTTTTTCAAGGTCTCGAATTTCAACTACATTGAACTGTGTTAATTTATAATCGGAATCTTTTAATAGCTCGGTGATGGTCATATCGTGGTGGGTATTGAAAAATAAGAAAATTCGTGTTTAACAATTCCAAAAGTAATGAAGATACACCATCCCAACAGATCCTTCATACAGCCTGATGTTCTACAAGATATTTGCCGGCTTAGCGTTTATTAGTGACTTTCGAGTGACAGCGAACCAGTATTATCGGTAAGTTGTTATACATTTGTATGTTTTTTTTGCCTACACTTGCATATTTTTACATTCTTTCTAAAAAAGCAGTTATGTTAGAAAAAGAATTTCAATATTACTTAGATAACCAATCGGAGTTGGTTGAGAAATACATTGACAAATTTATTGTCATAAAAGACCGGAAAGTTATTGGCGTTTATGATAGTGAAATTAAAGCCTACAGTGAGTCCGCTAAAAATCACGAACTGGGCTAATTCCTCATCCAAGAGGTTCAGCCGGGTAAAGATAATCTGACTCAAACTTTCAGATCAAGAGCCATATTCGCTCGATGAGTTTAAGATCCCCTCAAAGTTATTCGTTCACACTCAAGTCTGATGCCGGTAAGTTTAGAGAAATTGTTTCTAAAATTGGTATATCGGTACCGGTCATGGAAAGCGGAGGGATTCGAGGAGATGACAAACGTATTCACTACGCTCGTGCACTTTGGGATACCGGAGCCACAGATAGTGTAGTCACAAAATCAACGGCGAAAGCGTTGAATCTTAAACCGACTGCTATGACTCAGTGCTTTCATGCCGGTGGTGAGAGCCGGGTAAATTCTTATTTGGTCTATATCTATCTGCCCAACAACATTTTTGTTCCTAATATCAGAGTTTCGGAACGTGATGAGATG
>JAPPDO010000139.1 GCA_028821635.1 Ekhidna sp. | reverse complement strand
GGACGTATAGGGATGCCGCAGGCAACACGTCCACGCAGACGCAGGAGGTGATCTGTCCTCTCGGTGCGGCAGACGATGCGGCGGAAGTTGTCATCTTCCCCAACCCTTCGGGCCGCTACTTGGAGGTGCGATCTTCGTTCGGAGGCACGTTCCAACTACTAAGTTTGAGCGGCAAGCCGTTGCTGGAAGGCACTACGAATACGAGGGTAGACATCACCTCCCTGCGAGGCGGCCTCTATTTGGTGCAGCTTCCGGACGGACGTTTGGTGAAGTTTGTGAGGGAGTAGGGGGGAAGGAAGTGTAAAAGATTTATTCTGAAGTAGATGGCATAAAAACTGTTTTTAATTTAAATTTAACTCCACACTTCGATTAATAAAGTCTGTCAAATCCTTCCCTGTCAGCATCCCCTGTGATAATAATGCCAGATCGTATGCCTGCTTAGCTAATCTTTCTTTGTCTTCATTAGAATCTGCTTTGAGTATTTTCCTGGATACGGCATGATTAGCATTTACGGCTACGCTTAGGTTTAGCGGCATCTCGCCAAACATCATCGGACCGCCACCGGTTGCCTGCATGTCTTTCATTCTTCTGATGAACTCAGGAAGCGTCACAGTCACCGGTAAATCATCTGCTGCCATTGGCTGAACTGTCACCGTGTTGTTTGTATTATTGATTGCTTTTTCAAAGATTTTTTTCAGTGACTCGTTTTCTTTTTCAGAAAGCACTGATTCTTTCTTCTCATCCTTGTCAATCAGCTTATCAATTACATCCGCATCCACACGCTGAAGCTGAAGTTTTTCATTCTTTTGTTCTAAATGACTGATAAAGTGGCTATCCAATGGTTCTCCCAATTCAATGACATCATAGTTTCTCTTCTTCGCTGTTTCGATGTATCCATGCTGGGCGGCTGCGTCTGTGGTGTAAAGTACTACTACGTCTTTGTCTTTATTCGTCTGGTTTATTTTAATGTGCTTTTTATACTCTTCAATGGTGAAAAATTTGCCGTCAAGATTTTTGACAAGGGCAAAATCTTTTGCTTTTTCATCAAATTTCTCTTCGGAAATCATACCGTATTTTACAAAGATGCCGATGTCTTCCCACTTCTTCTCGTATCCTTCTCTGTCATTCTTGAAGAGATCACCCAGTCTGTCGGCCACTTTCTTCGTGATATACCCATTGATTTTCTTAACATTGGAATCGGACTGAAGGTAACTTCTTGAAACATTCAATGGGATGTCCGGAGAGTCAATCACCCCGTGCAATAACTGAAGGAACATGGGTACTACATCTTTCACCTCATCCGTGATGAAGACCTGACGCGAGTACAACTGGATTTTATTCTTCTGAACGTCAAAGTCTTTCTTCAATTTGGGGAAATAAAGCACACCGGTCAGATTGAAAGGATAATCCACATTCAGGTGAATCCAGAAAAGCGGGTCTTCACTAAATGGATACAAGGTCTTGTAAAAAGAGAGATAATCTTCATCTTTCAAATCATTGGGTGACTTGGCCCAGATCGGTGCTACGGCGTTGATGATATTGTCTTCTTTTACCGTTTTGTATTTTGGATTACCGTCTTTGTCTTTGCCATCCTCCACGCTTTTATCTTTCTGTCCAAATTTGATTTTAATCGGAAGGAACTTTGAGTATTTGTCAAGGATGCTTTGCAGTCTGGATTCTTCCAGAAACTCCTCAGAATCATCTGCCACAAAGAGGGTAATCGTCGTTCCTCTGGTTTTTCTTTTCCCCTCCTTGATTTCAAAATCCGTATCTCCTTTTCCTATCCACTTGGCAGCCTGAACACCTTCCTGATAAGAAAGTGTATCAATTTCAACCTTTTTCGCCACCATAAAGGCCGAGTAAAATCCAAGTCCAAAGTGACCAATGATTTGCTGATTGTCTGCCTTGTCTTTATATTTCTCAACGAACTCAGCTGCTCCGGAGAAGGCAATCTGGTTAATGTATTTCTTGATTTCATCAGCCGTCATCCCGATACCATTATCTGAGATCGTGATGGTTTTTTTCTTCTTATCAAACGCTACATTGATAGTCAAGTCGCCAAGTTCTCCATTATACTCACCTAGTTGAGCGAGTTGCTTAATCTTTTGGGATGCGTCTACCGCATTGGATACCAACTCACGGAGAAAAATTTCGTGGTCAGAATACAAGAACTTTTTGATTATTGGAAAGATATTTTCCGTATGTATGGAAATCGTACCTTTTTCTGTCATGGTCTGTTTTTATTTTTTTAATAGTAGCATATAGGCTCAAAATCTATTCCAGAGCGAACAAACTGACAGGTTGGCAGAGACCTTCACTACTCAAATATTTTTAGGTAATCTTCAAACACATACATTTTGCCTCTTTTGCTTCCGGTTATTTCCTTGAGAAGATTTATTTTTTCTAAGTCTTTCAGAAGTTTATAGATAGTAGGGTCTGATAAACCAGTTAAATTCTTCGCTTTTTGCGGGTAGATAATGGGATTTTGATAAAGAGAGTGAATAATCAAATTTGCATTGCGAAACCTGGAACCCAGTTGTTGTAATCACAATTCTGCATTCTTCTGCAATTTTAGCATTTGATCAAACGCATTGATACTGCTCTTAGCCGTTTCTATAACGCCTACGATGAAGAATTTAAACCATTGTAAAATATCACTTCTTTCTCTTACCAGCATTAAGTTGCCGTAGTACAATGATCTATTTTTTTTCAAAGAAATCTGATAAATAAAGAATTGGCTTTTTTAATAGCCCCTTCTCTACCAAATATACTGTTATCATAAGACGGCCTACCCTTCCATTGCCGTCAAGGAAGGGATGAATAGTCTCAAACTGATAATGAATTAAGGCTATTTTAAGTAATTCAGGGAGAAGATATTCATCATTATGTGCAAATTTCTCAAGATCACCCATGTATTCTTCTACTGTTGAGTGAATAGGGGGTATAAATATTGCGTCTTTTATACTTGCACCTCCAATCCAATTTTGACGTATTCTATAGTTGCCCGGAAGTTTGTGTTTGCCCCTAACACCTGATAAAAGGATTTTATGAGTTTGTTTGATCAATCCTAAGGAGAGCGGCAACTCTTGTAGTTTTTCTATGGCTTGATTTAATGCCTGAATATAGTTTTGGACCTCTTCCCAATCATCTCGCTTCTCCTCCGATTATCCTCCTTATCTAATAGTGCCTCCTCCATATTGGTTCTTGTTCCCTCAATTTTGCTCGACTTAGTCGCTTCTTTAAGTACATGCCTCCCAACAAATAAGTTTATATTCGGAACATATTCCGAAAACATATCTAATCTCCCAATTTCTCGATCTGCTTGACTTAACAACGTAAGCAACTCCATATTCTCAACCACCCACTTTCTATCAATCTTTTCCGGTTGAAAACTCCTGTAAGACCCTTGCTTTATGTATTGTCCGGATGTAAAGTCTTTCATGGTTATTTCTCATCAAAGATATCTCTTAGTTAAGAAATTGATAAAAAATTTAAATAAGAAGGATGCGTATTTAAGAAAATCTACCTCAACCGATCCATACTTCTTACCAACTTTTCATCTTTACGGATGAAGCGGTTCGCAAGGAAGTTGCTAAACATCGCAATAACAGGCAGATAAAATCCAATCAGAAATTGCCCGGGTTCTGCCGGATCGAAACGTGCACTCGCCTTATTGATGTAGACATAAATACCTACAAAAGTTCCTGCTGATAATAGTGAAAAAAGCGCATTTAACTTCACCTGAGTTTTACGGTTTTTATATCGAGAGATAGACCAAAACATTACCAGCACACTGGCCACAGTTCCAACGGAAATCGGAATCGTTGATTCTCTTTCTAATCGTGAAATCTCATCGGTTGTGGTATCATGTTGCTCATATCGAAGATCAAAAGAATTCATAATGGCATATACTCTTTTCCCCGCATCAAAATCTTGGTCAGACTTTTCCCAAATTGGAAAGAAGAGCACCAATGCCATAGAAATCACAGCGATGATCATAAAGATGGTTTGAATTCGCTGAAGCATATCTTTTTAGCGTTTAAACGAAAGCAAAGATGATAGGTTTAAGATTCAAATCGAATAAATACAACAAATTTGTCATGTGAGGTATTTCATGGACATCACCTATCAAGGGACGCATTTTAATGACCGGAAGACTCAGCCTAAAGCATTACCATTCAGCAAGAGATGTTCTTACCATAAAGAGGATACGAAGGTTAGCACAACGTTTACCAAGAAGAGTAGTACAAACATTTCTGATAGATACTTTCTAATAAGTCCGTTCCCAAAGCAGAATGAACGTTGATGGCGAATCCAATGACTTTACCTGCCTGTTGTTTTCTATCATCTCTTTGTGGCTGCTTTGTGTTTAAATCGTTATTAGTTTGTCCAGCGAAGACATGAT
>JAPPDO010000288.1:1959-4416 GCA_028821635.1 Ekhidna sp. | reverse complement strand
ATCCTATTGAGTTTACAAAACCAATCACACCTCTTGTATCAAGTTTGGGTTAAACTAACTCTTCGGCATTAGCCACTGTCAGCTTCACTTTGTCTATCCTATTTTCTTCCATCGTGAAGATCGTAATGATAAATGGCGGCATCTCAATCACTTCGTTTACCTGTGGTATATCTTCATAGTACTCAAAAATCATCCCGCCCAGTGTATCATATTCACCTTTTGGCAGACCTAAATCGTATTTTTCATTGAGGTAATCAATCTCATGCCTTGCACTGAGTATGAAGTTGTTTTCGTCTAGCTGCTGCTCCGTGAGGTATTCGTCGTCATGTTCATCACGAATATCTCCAAAGATTTCTTCAATGACATCTTCAATACTCACAATGCCGGATGTCCCTCCATATTCATCAACGACTAGGGCTAAGCTTTTCCTTTTCGTGATCAATTGAATTAGCAGTTCATTTGCGAGCATAGTCTCCGGAACAATTACAATGGGGCTTAGAATAGATTTTATGTTTTGTGGTTTTTTGAATAGTGCTAACGCATGACAGTATCCAATCACCTCATCAATAGATTCACGGTACACCAAAATTTTGGAGTGACCGCTTTTATCGAATAATTCTCTGACTCCATTTATACTTTGCTTCTCATCCACAGCGACGATCTCTGTTCTTGGAATCATACACTCCCTGACCTTCACCGTCTTAAACTCAATTGCATTATTGAAAATTTTAGCATCAACCTCCGCCTCCTCCTCATCCGTTATATTTAAAATATTACTCTTGATGTAGTTATTCAGGTCGGTGAGGCCAAAGACGGGCTTCTCTTCTGATAGTTTAAACCCAAACATCGAAATAAATAATGATGAGAGTTTTACAATGACAAAAACAATGGGATACATGATCCAGTAAATAATGCCCATTGGAAGTGCAAATAATCGAAGTGATAAGTCAGGATTAATCAGAAAGAGGCTTTTGGGGAGAAACTCCGCAGTAAGTAAAACTAAAGAGGTAGAAAGAATGGATTGGAGGATTAGAACTATCACGTCAGAAGTTAAAAATTCAGGCAATAACATCACAATGGATGATTCAAGTAGGCCAGCCATGTAAATGCCATACAATACCAATGCTGTATTATTTCCTACCAGCATGGTCGCCAAAAACTGTGATTGATTCGTGCTAAATAGTGCTAGTATTCTTCCGAATAATCTTCCCCGCTTCCTTAAAACTTCAATGTGGAGTTTATCAGCTGATATAAAGGCGATTTCCATTCCGGAAAAGAACGCTGAAAATAAGAGACAGACAATAATGATCAAATAGGGGAGTGGATCATCCATCTATTTTGTGTTTTTCTTCCTTTTCTGAGCATTATTTACACTATTTTTCTGCCGTTCTTGTACCCTTCCTTTTCGATAGCCATATAAAAATAAAGGCATCAGGCTAAACATAAAAATCCAGTATGACTCAGCCAGACTAACTACGATGGCTTGGTGAATGCCAATTATAAAAAGAGAAGATGCTATTGCAAATAATATGATGTCAGAAAGCTTCATTGATTATTTATAATGAGTCCTCCTTTAGAAGAACGGATTCCTTGCTGATGGAGTCAGATGTAATTTTAGGCACCAGTACCGGAGCGTTGCCCGACAGAGTATTGTTTGGATTATCTTCCAATATAAAGGTCCCGCTTGGCTTTAAGATTTGGTAAGAGGTAAAATTCTGATTAGCTGTTAGTCCTTCACCAGTATGAACCTCATCATCACTTTTTATGGTCACAAACTTTTCTGTATAATATTCTTCTTTGGCTTCATCCCAGAACAACTCCTCAGTAGTCAGTTCATCTCCTGTTTCATTGCTTCTGACCACAACATTTCCTTTCGCATGATAAAGTTCTTCTTTTTTTGTGTAGTAAACATAGTTAGCACTGAAAATTGTGGTCACATTACCTTTTTTATCAAAATATTCTACTACTACTCCCTCAAGCCATTCAATGTCACCTAGCTCAAATTCGTGCTGCTTTGGAGCCTGAATGTGCATCACGAAGAGACCTGAGTCACTGATAAAAGTGCTTATGCTGTCTAAACTTGAGATAGGACCCTCATACAACGGCTGATCCACCAGTTCTTTTCTTTGGTCACATGCGTTTAAAAATGCAAACAGGCATAAAACCAAAAAGCGACTAGATAGCTTATTCCGAGCTGCCAAATATTTTTGTGCGTCCACACTGTTTAGTTACTTTCCGGTCTTCTTTCAAGAGTCACCGTTGTGTTTATCCAACAACCAACCGTTACAGATTGTCCTTCTTCCTTTCCTTCCGAGAAGATATCTGATATGGAGGGAAACTGCTCCTTTGCTTTAGCCATGCCAGCGGTGTTGCCGGCTTTTTTATATTCATTATGGGCTGCGATAAATACCAACCTGTCATCCACCTGACTTTGTTCTTGCTTGCAATCATCAAAAC
>JAPPDO010000288.1:0-1949 GCA_028821635.1 Ekhidna sp. | reverse complement strand
CCAATATGATTATAAGCATCAGAAAAGGATGGATCAAATGATAATGCTTTTCTGGCACTGCCTCTTGAGGCGGATTTCTGTCCGTTTTTACTTTGAATTTTTGCGATGTTCAAGTAAACATCGGCCTTTTCTGTGTTATCATCGGTCAGCATGGAGGCTTCCTCAAAAAACCTGATAGCGGTCTTACTGTCGCCATTCTGAGCATTCTTCTGCCCAATGAGTTTTGCAACGGCATAGGTTGGCTCATGTTCCTGAATTACCTCTGCTGCTTTGAGTGCCAAATCTCTATCCAAGCATTTTCCGTCCAACATTAGTTTGAAAATTTTCTTAGCGATATTCACATCATTTCCTTCGTCTAATTTTGGACCAAGGTTTCCCTCTACAAAATCACAACTAATATTGACCTTCGTTGCTAAAAGCAGCCTGTCTATCGTGTCCAGCGATTTGTCAATTTTTTTCTTGTTGGCATCTGTGGCACTTTTTCTTTGGCTCGCTATTGCATCTGTAATTTTGAAATAGATATCAATAACGTCTGCATCACTCAATTCGCCACCGCCAAATCTGTATTTGTAAACTGAACTCATGTATGCAACCAGGTATCCATGGGCCATTTTTTCACCTTGCAGCTCAAATGCTCTGGAAAAGAGATCGTAAAGAAGAGGGTATTTTTCTTTCAATTTGTTGTAGAATGAATAAGCAAAGTATGCCTTTCTCACACTTACATCTCCTTCCCGATTGAAGTGTTTTATCCTTTTATCATGCAGATCTAATCCTATCCGTATGTACTCCTCTTTCTTCGCAGGTTCTGACTCCTTCTTTGCAAGTTCCTTATAAATCTCTATACCATTAATATAGATAGATGGATTTAAGTCGGGTGTATTCTTAAGAAGCCAGCTAAGAGGTTCAATAGCCCCCTCGTAGTTTTTTGCTTTTTTGGCATCTGTGTAGAGTACATTCTTTTCCTTAGCTATATCTACTTGGTCTCCCCAGTTCCACCCACTCTGAGCATAGACTATCGTAGAGAACATCAAAAGTGTAACACTGTTAAGAATTTTAATTGTATTCATAATTCGCTTTTTACTAATCATATCTTCTTTGTACAAACCATCTGTCGTTAATGGTTGCTCCAATAACAATTTTAAAATAATTTTCTCTAATCAAACCATTACCAGTTTCTCCCAGTTGTCCTAATTTGAATGCCAGTTCAAGGCTTGAGAACCCACTCACCGGCAATGATGCACTAAAATTAACACCAAGTTCTGTAAGAGACTGTCCATTTATAATATATGGCAGTTTGGTTCGATTAAGTCCAAAAGAATATCTCACTCTTTTGAAATATGAGCTAATGTTGTCATAATCGGGGGTCCATTCAATTCCTATTGCTATCTTGGAGAAGTTATTAAAAGTTTGATCTTCATTTTGGGTTGCTTCCCACCCTTGTGTCTTGAAATCCAGTCCGATGGTATAGTGGTTTAATTTCTGGTAAGAAAGGCCGAAGCCTAACGTTCTTGGAAGATCCTGCTCCACAGCATTAGTGCCTAAATCCTGATTGTCTAATTCACTTCCTGTTGTTGATAATCTTGCTAAGGAGAGAGTAGAAGTTCCATTTAACTGGCTTTGTGATGAATAAACAAATCCAAAATTCAGGAATGTTTTTTCTGTAAAATCATATCTGTATCCCAGACCGACGAGAAAATTAAGATCAGTGTAGGATTCCTGATTCTGATAATTAATGATGCTTATCGGGACATTTGCTCCTCTTATGGAAATAGTTGATTCTTTTTCAATTGAGCCGAATGTGAAGTTAGCTCGAATTCCAACCATCAGTTTCTTTTTAAGTCTAAACCCATTAGACCAGTAAAGGTTTGTTAGACCACCTTCTCCCCGATTATCGGAAAACTGATTTACGTCTTCCATGCCCCCAACTGTACCTTCGGAGAAGGTATTAT
>JAPPDO010000055.1 GCA_028821635.1 Ekhidna sp. | reverse complement strand
GCTCGAATGGATTAACGGGGGAGTAATATCTGACCAATTCTGGGCTTCTCTCGGAGGGCAGTTGGCAATCATGCACCAGACTGATGCCGGAAAATTTGGACTCGACCATGACAACTACATAGGTGAGTTACCCCAGTCAAATGCTCAACATGAAAGGTGGACTGACTTCTTCATCACTGAAAGGCTGGAGCCTCAACTTAAATTTGCTAAAGACACTCATTTAGTAGACAAGCCTATCCTTGATGGCTTTCAAAAACTGTATAACTGCCTAGACAGATTAGTGCCAAAAGAATCTCCATCATTTATTCACGGAGATCTTTGGAGTGGAAATTTCCTTTGTAATGCTAACCAAAAACCGGTATTGATAGACCCGGCGGTTCATTATGGCCATCGAGAAACTGAACTTGCTTTTACAACTATGTTTGGAGGGTTTCAGCAAATTTTTTATGACGTATATATGGAGCAATATCCTTTGGAAAAGGGGTTTGAAGAGCGAATCCATATCCATAACCTGTATCCGCTTCTTGTCCATTTAAACTTGTTTGGGAGTTCTTATCTGAACGAGATCAAAAGAACGTTAAAAAAATTCACCTTTTAACTTGTCTCATCCTGATCCTCTGATCGATACAATACCTGATAATTATTGGCTGTTTTCTGCTCCATTATTACTGACAGATTCGGGGGGAGTTTCTCAAAGGACTCCGGAGTGTAATTTTTGATTGTAGCCAAATTTAATGAATGCTCAAATGAGAGAATGAAATCTCTGCTGAGCAGCTCTTTAATCCGCTTAACCTTAAACCCCTTATTATCAATACAAAGTGAAAAGGTCAATGCAGAATTTTGCATAAGGTTAATCTTAATGTTCAGCAGGTCCAGCACCTGAAGGATAAACCCGAGTTTTTTCTCATCCATAAAGCTGTGATCCTTTACCTGAGCAGTCACAAGAAGCTGATTTCCTTTGAAAATAAAACACGGGATGTCCTTTTTTATACCCTCAGATGAGATGATAGTTCCGCTTAAATCATGGTCAAGAAAAGACCTCACAGTTAAAGGGATACTTTTCTGTGCGATCGGTTTTAATGTCTTCGGGTGAATCACTTGCGCACCATAGTAAGTCATCTCCGTGGCTTCACGATAGCTAAGTCTTGCATATTGAACCGTTTCTTCCATGATCCTCGGGTCAGCATTTAAAATACCCGGAACATCCTTCCATACAGTAAATCCATCAGCATTGAGGCAATGAGCCAGAATAGCACCGGTGTAGTCAGATCCCTCTCTGCCCAATGTGGTAGAATTACCCTCTGCATCAGAACCAATGAACCCCTGAGTAATAACAACTTTTTCTTTTATCAGGGAGCTTAATACCTCCCAAACCTGACGCTCTGTGATGACCCAATCAACATTAGCCTCTGAAAAATACTGATCTGTCCGAATAACAGTTCTTGCATCTAACCAACAACAAAAATTCCGTTTTTCATTGAGATAGGAACTAATAATTGTGGTAGACATCAGCTCTCCAAAAGGAACGACCCTGTCATAGGCAAACATCGGATCGTATTGACTGAGGTCACTTAATGTATTCTCGAGTTTAGCTTCTAATTCAAGATAATGCAACGGTATCTTTTCAAGCAACGATGAAGTAATCCCTCTGTGGTATGCTTTTAGCTCTTCAAGTGGCTCTCGGTAGTCCTTACCACCATGAGCTATCTCAACAAGCTCCTCTAGCTTATTTGTGGTCTTACCCATTGCTGAAACCACGATAATCAGACCTTTATTGAAGGATTGGACAACCCTGCCTAAGTTTCTAACGCCCTCCGCATTTTTTACAGAGGCACCACCAAACTTGAAAATTTGCATCACAACCGTTGTAAATCAGTCAAAAAATTATTTTTGTATTTTAGAAATTGTTAATTCGTTGAAGCGGGTCACCTATATATGAACAAAAGTAAACTCGGCCTCCCGATTGGGACAACCCTTGATCGATTTATTAAACGAAAGGAAGAGGAATTTTCCTATGCTACAGGAGAGCTTTCACAGCTTCTGAGAGACATCGCCCTTGCCGGCAAAATCATCAATAAAGAAGTCAATAAGTCGGGTCTTTTGGATATTACGGGGGGGGTTGGGGGGAAAAATGTGCAAGGAGAGGATCAGCAAAAATTAGACGTAGTTGCAAATATTCGGTTTACTCGGGCACTAAAGAACGGAGGAATGACCTGTGCCATCGTATCGGAAGAAAACCGGAAAATCATCCACTTGAATCCCAACTGTCGCTATGTGGCAGCAATTGATCCGTTAGACGGAAGCTCAAACATTGATGTGAATGTGTCCATTGGTACCATCTTTTCCATTTACAAGCGAATATCACCGGTTGGCAGCCGGGTCCGGGAAGAGGATATTTTGCAAAAAGGCACAGAACAGGTGGCAGCCGGATATATTTTGTATGGCTCCTCCACTATGCTTGTTTACACTACCGGAAGAGGCACCCACGGCTTCACCTTAGAGCCAAGCCTTGGAGAGTTTGTACTCTCTCATGATAGCATTACCTGCCCCGAGAATGGAAAAATTTACTCTATCAATGAAGGCAATTTTTATAAGTTTGACCCATGGGTCAGAGAATACATAGAGGAATGTAAGCAAAATCAACTATCGGCTCGATATATCGGTTCATTAGTGGCAGATTTTCATCGAAATATGATGAAGGGAGGGATTTACCTTTATCCAAACACAGAAAAAGATCCAAATGGCAAGCTCAGGCTGCTTTATGAATGTAACGCACTAGGATTTATCGCAGAACAATCAGGCGGCCTTGCTACGGATGGCCATCAAAGGATCATGACGATTCAGCCGGAAACGCTCCATCAAAGAACGCCGCTCTATTTGGGATCAGCAAAAATGGTAGAAAAAGCAGTGAGCCTGATTCCGGCCACTCTTTAAATCACAATAATTAATCGTGAGCTAGCGATTCGGAAACGATGAATACACTTACCTCTTCATCAATAATCAACAGGTTATAATAAAAAGAAATCCTATTGTTACCTTGAAGGATAAGGAACAGACTTATAAACAGGTCGCTTCTGCTATACAGCTAGGCTATCTGAGCTTCCAGCTTTTGGCTGAGAACGTGCTTAGAAACAGCTCCAATCTGCTTGTCCACTACCTCTCCATTTTTGAAAACCAAGAGAGTGGGGATGGACCTTATTCCAAACTTTGCAGAAACTTCAGGATTGGAATCAACGTCTATCTTTCCGATAACCGCTTTTCCATCGTACTCAGAGGCTAGTTCTTCAACTACCGGAGCGATCGCTTTACAGGGGCCGCACCATTCAGCCCAAAAGTCCACCAACACAGGCTGTTTAGAACCAATGACTTCTTCAAAATTTTTATCTGTGATCTCTATGGCTCGTGGCATTATTTTTCTTCGGATTTATAATTCTTGTTATTTCAACTGAGACGCAAAGCTAATTCAAATAGTTTGTTTCTAACGATTAAAAATTTGAGGTGTTAATTAATTTAGCGTAGATACGTGATTAAATAACAGCTACAAAGATATTATTCCATTACGCTTTTAATCCCCTTTTCCGTCAGCGCAACTTTTTTCTTTTCTAAACAATCCCTCCGTTTTGTTTTGCTTTTCTCCCTTCCAGCTTCAAAAATCTCTCCGAATCCCTCATTTTTCGTCCCGGTCCAATTTCGTTAAAGTGCCTTCCAAAAGTCAAAGAAAGAGCGTTGGGCGTATGTCTATTTTATAAACAAAATATAGTGTCTGTCAGGCTTTTGAAGAGTACGTGTAATTATCTAAAAATCAATGACTTATAAATAAATTTCAACGTTTAAAAGCAACTTTTTGAATGTTAACGGGCATTTTCAGTTGTTAAAAGTTGTTTTTATTATTTTTACTGAAAAATCAGTATGAACAGCATGGAAATGTTAGCTCGTTTAGAGCAAGTGAATTTCACTGCCGAGCAGGCTCGTACTATTACTGAAATTATAGAGGAGCATCAGAAAGAGTTGGCTACAAAAGAAGATGTAAAGATGATCGTCTCTTCTGAAGTGGCAAAAGTATCCTCTGAAGTGGCGAAAGTAAATTCCGAAGTCTTTAAAGTAAAATATGATTTAATAAAATGGATTGTAGGAGGGATTGTAGCTAATGGAGTAATTGCTGCCCTTTTAAAATTTTTATCGTAGGCATGGCAAGGAAAGACTCAGAAAAGCCGAAAGAAGTGATCCGGTCATACCTGGTCACTTTTATTCAGCACTGCCCGATTAGATAAATAAAAAAATCAAAAAAACCTTTGCAACTTCACTTAATTGTTTTACCTTTACATCTCAAATGACAAAATTATGAACTGGATATTAACTAATAAAGCCGCAAAAACATAGTTTAAAGCACCCAGAGGAGATAAAGTACCCACGTAG
>JAPPDO010000171.1 GCA_028821635.1 Ekhidna sp. | reverse complement strand
CAAATATTTTCAGGCAAATCACTTTCGAGACCTTCACTACAAAAAGAAGTAAAAGCAATAGACAGGGTGATAACACGCAAAGGGGCAAACTCATTAATATTTAACCGTGATTTGCTTAAATACTATCCTGTCATTAATCTTGAAGTAAATGATAAGATTGCAAGACGTGGCGATTTAACCTGGGCGTTGTTAAATCAAGTTGTTTCGAACAAGAAAATCATTGAACACACATTTTCAGTTGAACACAATCGCCCGATTTCTGATTTTGATCTAAAAAAGGAACTTGACAAAGCTGCTTATGATGTCATTGGTTATGCCTTTGCAAAAGCAATGCTGAAATCCGTTAAAGCTATAAAAAGAGAAACTGACCCCCACTGCCCAAAAGATATTTTTGAAAAACTTATTCAAAAAGATTTTTACAATCGGTTTTTTAAGGACTATTCTTATCTCCTCAATCGCAGGAAAGCAAGATTTTTTATGAACTACTATCGAATTTCGGGCCTGACAATGTTATTGGCAGAACATAAAGAGGCTGCCAAAGAGTTTTACAACCAATTTACTGATGAAGATAAACTTATAGCATTTGAAAAAACAATGCAAGAAGCTTTACAAGAAAAGGCATTAAAGTCATTTTTCAAAGAACTGACCTCAGCAATTTGGAGCTACATCAAATCCATTATTGAGGTTTCAGAAGATGACGAAGAATATAGAAACCATTTAGAGCAGTTTTTTAACCTAAGAAAGAAACTGCGGAAATTGGGGAACGGTGCAGAGGGAATTGTTTTTACTGATGATATTTTCGTTTACAAATGCTACTTTAATATTTTTGATAATGAGTGGAACTTTCTCAAGTCAAAAGTTGAGTGTTTTAGCGGCAGTGACTTTTTAGAAAAGATTGAATGTTTTGAAACAACTGACTTTCGTTTTATCCGTTATCCATATCACCATTGCCAACCAATAGAAAAAATTACAGTTGCAGAAATTACTGTCTTTTTGAAATTCTGCAAGCAAAATGAATTTGTGTTTACGAATATCAAGCCGAGTAATTTCATTTCAATAAATTTAGGAGAAGTAAAGTTGATTGACTACGGAAAATCATTTGAACCGTTCAATGAAGAGAAGTTTATCAATTCTATCAAACGTGCTTATCTCCTTTGGAAAAACCCGAAAATGAAAGATGAAGAATTTCAGAAACTTACAGCACAGATAAATTCAGATGAAGAACCAAGTGAAATGAAAGGTTGGGAAAAACTATGGAAAGCAGTTGAGCCAAGAAAAAAAGAAGAAGTCCTAGACACGGAAATAATTGCAATAATCAAAGAATGCAATCCTGAAAAAATTTTAGACTATGGGGCAGGTAAATGTAAAACAGCAAAGCAAATCGAAAAGGAAACGGTTGCAAAAGTTTATGTCTATGACATCAACGAAAGTATTTTAAGAACAAGATGTGAAGATTTTCAGAGATATTTTCCAAATGACCCAGCTTTTGACAACACTTTTGATTTGACTTTACTCAATCTTGTTTTATGTGAAGTTAATAATGAAACGTTGAGCAGTATTTTATCAAATATAAAAACGGCATTGAAGCCAAATGGAAAACTTATTATATCAGTTTGCAATCCTGACTTTGCAGACATTCATAAAACAGAGTTTCAATGTAGAAATTTAATTCCACATTCAAAATCTGAAGAGGAGGTAATCACCAAAACCTGTATATACACAGGAAATAAAAAGTTTGAACATTACCGACCAACAGAAAACTACTCACAACTTTTCAGACAACATGGTTTCAATCTTATTAAAACAATAGATACAGACGGAGTAAACCTTGAAACACTTGAACTAGCATCAGATTTTAAAATTTTCATTTTAAAAAAAAAGCATAGATATGATAAAAAGCATGATGAATAAATATGAAATGCCTTGTTTCAATGTTTCCAAAATAAAAGGAGATAACATTTTTATTTTAGGAATTGGTGGAGGTAGTGATGTGGTTGGTGCTTATGGTTTGGCATCTATAATAAAAACATCCAATCCTAAATCATTAGTGAATTTTGGTCTTTGTGTATCAAAAAAAACAGATTATACTGGTTTCAAAAAGATAAATAACAGTCTGTATCAGCGTGACAACCCACAATCTGCAAGCAATAACCCTCATACTTCATTAAAGTTAATCGGTGATATGGCTTCTGTTGGTTCTCATTTGCCAAACCCATATATACTTTCTCGCCTACCTAAATATGGTAAAATCTCGAAAAAATATAGCTTACTAGAGTTCTATCAAGAGTTATACAACGAATTTTTAAATGCTTTAAACTTTATAAATCCTGATGTCGTAATAGCAATTGACATGGGAGGAGACTCTCTAACCTGTGGGGTTGAAGACGAAAATAGTTTTGATATAAGTGGGTTGAAAACGCTCAAAAAAATTGGGAAACCATTTATTTATATCATTTTTGGTATCGGATGTGATGGGGAAAGTACAGTAGAAATGATAACAAATGCTTTGGAAAAAGAGTATGTTAAAAACTCACTGCTTGGAGAATTTAGTTTAAGCGAACTAATAGATTTGACAGGACCAATAAGCAAATCAATTCTAAATAAAGACAGGACACCAAATATAATTGCAGATGCTCAGTCAACTCTAGATAAATCAGGAGATGGAATGATTACCATTCCTCGTCATATTGAGCCTCAAATTCCTCTAAGTTGGTTAGTAAAAGGGATTGCATTTAATGGGCTCAAACTATCCACAAATTGAATAAGGCTTTTCCATATCAGCCATTTGTAATTCTTGGAACTGCAAGAACAGGTTCAACAATGCTTTGGAGTTATCTTAACTCCCATTCTGACATACTTTGCTTGAGAGGCGTTTATGGATCAACAAATAAAATCAACTTTGGTAAATTTTATAACGAACTACCCGAAGAATATCAATCCACTGAATTGATAAAACTAAGAAACGAAAGACCCATTGAATTTCTTGAAAAATACGTTTATAAGGACTACGTTAAATCATACAAAGCTATTGGTTTTAAATACTTCTACAATCATAATAGGCATTTATCAAACAAGGATAAGGTAATATATTACTTTGATTCAAACAGGGCGATTAAATTTTTACACTTAAAACGGGACAATCTTTTAGCAACATTGTTTTCATACAAAAGGGCATTAGCTCAACAAAAATGGACAAAAGCAAATACTGATTTTAAGACAAATATTTCTGTTGAGGAATGTAACAACTACTTTCATGATATTAATAGAAATCAAAAGCTATTTAACCAGATCTTTCAAGACAGAATTTTGCAAGTAAATTATGACAGACTTACAGAACAAACTGGGCAAACACTTCAAGAGATTTTGGACTTTATTGGAGTTAAAACAATATCGCTTACAACAGAAACTAATAAAAACAGAGAAACTAAACTTTCGGAAGGCATAATAAATTTCAATGAGTTAAAAAATCATTTTTTAGATACTGATTATGCTAAATACTTTAATGAATAATCCATATGGCAGTTACTACACACTCTTGCAAGTCGTACCAACTGACAACCAAGTCAAAACTTGGCAAAGAGTGTGTCTGACCGACCTTAAAGACAGGTTCTAGTAGCCCTCCCCGTCATTTTGGGGGCAGGTATTGAGTTTAAAGCAGGGATCAGCACCCTTCTCTTTGGAGGGGGCTCAAGATGGAGGAAAAGGAATACACAGCACACTGAACAATAGTCTTTTAGGAAAATATTTCAGAAACAGACTTGGGCTGGCTAATGGTGCATTTGTAACTAAATCTGATCTCTTAAAATATGGGGGAACTGATGTGGATTTCTATAAAATTGATGAGGAGACCTACTATTTAGACTTTTCAGTAAAAAATTAGTTTTGGATAATCTTACTCCGGAGCAACGAAAAAGAAACATGAGGAATATTAGGTTCAAAGGGACAGTTCCTGAAAGGCGTTTAGCTCACGAGCTTAGAAAAAGAAAAATTTACTTTTCTCAGCATTCAGCGAAAATTGTGGGAAAACCTGATTTTATTTTCAGACGAAAGAAAGGACGAAAGAAAGTTTTAGTATTCGTGGATTCAGACTTTTGGCATGGACATCCAACAAATTAAGAGACCTAAATCCAACCAAGAATATTGGGATGCAAAAATTTTGAGAAATCAGGAAAGGGACAGGAAGGTCAATGAGAGATTAAAAAATGAAGGTTGGAAAGTGCTTAGATTTTGGGAATCGGAAATAAAAAGTGATATTAACTCATGCGTTAAAGTATTAATGCAATCAATCAGTCAGCTTGAATTAATAGCGGATTAACTTCTCAACTCTCTCCTTCAGCCTACAGTCAGGAAGGAATTGCCTCTCCAGGTCAGCGGCAAACGGTACCGGCGTATCCAAGCTCCCCTCTCTCATGACCGGAGCGTCCAAAG
>JAPPDO010000275.1 GCA_028821635.1 Ekhidna sp. | reverse complement strand
GTTGATTTTTAGGATTGCTATGATTTTTATTTTTGTTTGTATCATGTCTTCGCTGACCAAACTAACTAACGATTTAAACCCAAAGGGCACACAAAGGACACGGAGAAGGTCTGCAACAACCTCTTAATAGCCTGCAAAGGAGAGATGAGCAGCATGGAGGTGTGAAATCCTTTTGACCTAAATTGCAAGATTAAGAGAATCCTACAGGTTTTCTGAAGAATGCTATCACAGAATTTGCATCATGAAGAGAAGAAGCATCATTTTGATATTAAGAAAAATTTCCCTGTTTCTTTTCCTGTCTACCAGTCTTTCGGTGATTGCGCAACAAAAAAATACCTTCTTCTTCGTGGAGAACAAAGGCCAGTGGGATCGTGAGGTTTTGTTCGGCACAGACCTGCCGGAAGGTAAACTGTACATAAAGAAAACCGGACTGTCCTATCGCTTGACAAACATTGAAGTGGAAAAGGTATCTCACGATCACGGTCACTCTCACGGACTAAGGGAGTCATCCTTTTCCAAAGTTGATTTGGAGTTTAAAGGTTCATATAACCCTCGGATAATCCCTTCTAAAAAGCATCGGGAGAAGTACAACTTCTATCTTGGATCGGACCGGTCGAAATGGGCGGAGGGCTGTAGCGCATTCAGTGAGTTGCTTTTTAAAGATATTTATCAGGGCATTGACCTTCGTATGTATGGTAATGAAGGTGTGATAAAATACGACTGGCTTGTGAGTGAAAAGGCGAATGTCTCGGAAATCACCCTTAAATACAGTGACGATACAGAGATATTTTTAGAGGACGGATGTGCCTTTATCGGCTTAAAGTCAGCTTCGATAATGGAAAACAGACCTATTTCCTATCAAACGGATAAAAACGGAAATAAGGTAATGATTGAGACGAGCTATGCTCTTGAAGACAATGAATTATCTTATGTCTTATCAGAAAACTATGACTCAAACAGTGCCTTAACCATAGACCCTGAGCTTGTTTTCTCCACATTTTCAGGTTCAGTTTCTAATAATTTTGGATACACGGCCTGTTTTGATGATGATGGCAATCTTTACAGTGGAGGGATTGTATTCGGGGCATCATTTCCTGCTACCACAGGACAACCATTTGGCGGGGGGGTGACTGATATTGCCATCCTGAAGTATGACTCAATAGGCCAGAATCTGCTCTACGCCACTTTTATTGGGGGGAGTGGCGGAGAGTCCCCTCACAGTTTGGTAGTAAATAATGCTAACGAACTGCTGATATTAGGAACATCAGGCTCCGCTGATTATCCTACTTCAAGAACAGCCTTTGACAGCACCTATAATGGAGGTAACAGCTTTCGATTATTCGAATTTTACACGCAGGGAACAGACATCGTGGTTACTAAACTCAATCAAGATGGTCAGCTAATAGCATCTACCTACATCGGTGGTTCCGGCAACGACGGAGTGCTTAGAATGAATAGCATAAGATCGTATGTTAATGAGCTAATTTATAATTATGGGGACTTCCACAGAGGTGATATAATCATTGACGAGAAAGACAATGTTTACGTAGCTTCCAGCACCGATAACGCAGACTTCCCCACGACAAGCAGCATACAACCATCGTATAGCGGAGGTAATTCTGATGCAGTCGTCTTTTCCTTTAATTCAGACCTAAGCAGTCTTTTATGGAGCACTTACCTCGGTGGTGGCCGTGATGATGCAGCGTACTCCATCAAGTTGAATGAGATGGGGCAGGTGGCTGTAGGCGGGGGGACGAGCAGTTCAAATTTTCCAGTTACTTCCGATGCTTTCATAGATACTCAAATTGGAGGTATTGATGGTTTTATCACATTAATTGACACTGAAAATGACACCTTGATTACTAGTACCTATGTTGGTACACCCTTATATGATCAAATCTACTTTATAGATATTGACGCAGAACAAAACGTTTATGCCACGGGGCAGACAACAGGACGCTACCCCATATCAGAGGGAGTGTATTCAAACCCTAATAGTGGTCAGTTCATACATAAATTTGATGCCGACGTTGACTCCACAATCTTCTCTACCACGATCGGGAACGGAAATCCAATACCTAATATTTCACCCACAGCGTTCCTTGCTAATGAATGTAGTAACCTTTTCCTAAGCGGGTGGGGAGGGGTTGTCAATACCCGAAACTCCCGCTCCCTTCTAGCAAATACACGGGGCCTTCCTACAACCCCGGATGCCTTTATGAGAAATACAGACGGAAGCGACTTTTACTTACTTGTGCTCTCCGACGATGGATCCGAGCTGCTTTATGCTACCTATTTCGGAAGTACGGATTCCTCAGTGGGTGACCACGTCGATGGGGGTACTAGCAGGTTTGATAAAAAGGGAATTATTTATCAATCAACGTGTTCCTGCGGAGGAAGCACAGATAATTTCCCAACCACCAGAAACGCATGGTCTGAAATTAACAGGGGAGTAAATGGCAGGGGGGAAGAACGCTGTAATAATGCCTCTTTCAAGTTTGACCTGGCAACATTGCGGGCGGGTTTTCAGACGGCTGATGAGAATAGGGAAAACGAAGGCATCAACTCAGGATGCTTGCCGGTATCAATCTGGTTTACGAACACAAGTTCGGGAGGTGAGGAGTTTTTCTGGGATTTTGGGAATGGGATAACTTCAAACTCCTCCGACGCAGTACTGGTGGCTTTTGACAAGGTGGGAGCGTATAATGTAAGTCTGACAGTCAGAGACGAGAACACGTGCACTGTTGAAGATTCCTTTCAGACGCTAATCAATATCCATGATGATAAGGTGAGTGTATCACCTGATGCAACAATTTGCGCCGGGGCTTCTACTGAGTTAATGGCTGTAGGGGGAGCGAGTTACAGTTGGAGTCCTGAAGCAGGGCTAAATAATGCGAGCATTTCAAATCCGACCGCAAGCCCTTCAACAAGTACCACTTATGAGGTAGATATCACGACCCTCAATGGCTGCCAGTTTACTGAGAGCGTGAACGTAGAAGTAACTGCTACGACAGTAGAACAAATAGAAGTGGAGAAGGTATTTTCAAGCTGTTTTAGCTCAGGTACATTCCGGTTTTTTAATAAAACAGAATATAATCAGGCGATGTCATGGAATTTTGGAGATGGACAGACTTCCTCTGAACTCAATCCCGTGCATACCTATCAAAATCCCGGAGTCTATTCTGTAGGACTGGAAATAGATGAGGAATGCTTGATAGAGGAAGCATTGACTGTTGAAGCCTCCGAAATATTTATTCCAAATGTTATCACACCTAATGATGATATGCTAAATGACTATTTTGAAATTAAAACTCCGGTTCCTGTAGACATAGTCATCGTGAACAGGAGCGGAAATACTATCTACGAAAAGAACAACTATAATAATGATTGGGATGGTGGTGATTCGCCCCCCGGAGTTTACTATTATCGCATTCGATTTCCCAATAATTTCATTTGCAAGGGGTGGGTTCAAATTATTCGGTAATGAAAAAGCTAAACTCCACTGAAAAGTGAGGGTTGCATCCTACTAAAAAGCCTCACTGATACCGGCGTAAATACCAATTTGACCTCCTCGGGCAACACCCAAATCAAGTCTAAGATTTAACTTATCCTCAGAAATAACGGCCATGCGCCCTCCCATACCAAAGACGTATTTGAACTCCGAAACATTAAAGTCACCAAAGCCTCCGGCAACATCCCCAACGCCGGCAAACGCTACCATTCCAAATCGCCAAAACAGCGGAATTCTGTATTCTGCTTGAAAATAAACCATCTGCCTGTCCCGATACAGGCTTGCATTTGAAATACCTCTTAAACGATCATCACCGCCTAACTGAGGCAGTTTGTAAAATGGAATGTTCGCCCCTGTATTCATGCCGGAGAATAGTTGAAAGGCCAGTATATTATCCTCGTTCCACAGGCTGATGTACTTTCTGGCATCTATCGAATAGTTTGTGTAGCTAAAATCTCCAAGATAGGTAAAGAGTGCGCTCAATGTCACAAAATATCCTTTAGAAGGGTAAATTGTATTGTTTCTGGTATCATAACGCATAGCAGGCCCCAATCCCAGAAGGAATCCTCCATCAATCCCAGCCACATTGTCAGATTCCAACCGTCCATCAGGCACTATTCTCCTCACATCGTTGAACTGTGCATCCCAGCCAATACCTAAAAAAGTTTTCGCTGAAGTTGATTTTAGATAGGCTCCACGCAGTTGAAGAAAAGTATTCGTGTAAACCTCAAAGACATCCGGATCATTATCATTTCCAATGCCAAAGTAAGCATCGGGAAAGTTGAGGTATCGAACGGATCCATCAAGCAGCTTTCCGTTGGGAGTAAAATAGGTAAGATTAATCGCAGAGATGATTTGATTCTTGAGCGTGTAGAGAAAAAATGGTGAAAGGGTAGATTGCCTCAAATAGGCTGATGGATTCTCCTTGTTGCCTTTCAGCACCAATACCGC
>JAPPDO010000271.1 GCA_028821635.1 Ekhidna sp. | reverse complement strand
CAAAGAGGATGTGTACCGCATTCTGGAGGAAAGCGGAGTCGGTCTGCCTGACTATTACAAGTGGCGGACACGTTCCGGATGCTACTTCTGCTTCTTCCAGCGCAAATCCGAGTGGGTAGGACTGTTAGAACAGCATCCAGATCTCTTTGAACTTGCCAAAAGTTATGAGAAATTCGACCATGAAACAGGCGAACGGTTCACGTGGTGTCAGGGCGAAAGTTTAGAGGAACTGTCGCAACCAGAACGGATAGCACAGATTAAAGCAAACACTGAAAAAGCGATGGCATCCAAGAAAACCGCAAAACCGAATCGTCGCCTCATAGAGATCCTCACCGATGTTCACGACGACGAGGACGACGAGGAACCATGTTTGATTTGCCATAAATGATGTATATTATATATTTGCTAAGAGAAATCCAAGGTTCATCAATATGGAAATAATTGAGTTTCAAGGAAGCAGGATAGTTGACACTCCGAAACAACAAGGTGTTTACGCTTGGTATTACCGTCCAAGTGTTCTTGACAATCGTGAAGTTGAAACACTGGGAAAGTTGATAACAACTCCTTCGAGCGTAAAAACCGAAATTGCTATGCGATACGACTTAATGTGGGAAACTAATTCAAATGTTGATGTACTACACGGTGGAAAACGAAAACGTCAACCCGCTAATAAAGTTGTTTCAGAAATAATTGTTGATGAGGGCGATTTAATAAAACCATTTTTCAAAAGTTTGATGATTCCTTACTTCGCAAAACCACTCTATATTGGACAGACAGATAACCTATACCGAAGGGTTTACAAGGAACACTATATTCCACTTACAGAACTCTGGGAACCAGGTGATAGAATAAATAAGTATCTTGAAGAGCATCCCAACGCGGACGTACAAGATGTTCTAAACCAGTTTGATATAAATCATTCCTTTGCTATCAACGCTAGAGTGATAGCCCCAAAAGACTTAGTCGTTTGCATTTGTCCAATTGATTTTCCGGGTAATTTGAGAGACTTAGAGCAAATTTTGCAAATTCTAGCCGATCCAATCTGTGGAAGGAAATAAACAATGTCTAGAAGTTTTGATAATCCTAAAACTTCAGTAGTTTATGGTTCATTTGGCGAATTTACTATAGATCAAGGTGAAAACACTATTCGTGCGAAATACCTTTTGAGTAAAATAAAGCCTGGGAGTGATGGCAACTGGGAATGTGAATTGGCATCTGAGATGAAACCTTGGCGTGAAGTATTTAACGTCGAAGAACTGAGTTTCGATGAGTTATTACAGCGAGATCTTGATGATTCACGAGTAGCGCATGACCTTATCCCATACTTGCTTGGCGAATTAGGGGGCAGAGCAAAATTTTTTCCTCCGATTTTAGCGGTAATTGTTCCTCGTAAAGATATTGGATCGGGCATTGAAGGTTTTTATCCACATCAAAATGTCCTTGGACAAGTTGAGGAGTACGGTAATTTATTTGATTTTGAGCAGATTGAATGGGATGGCCAGTTGACACCATTAGCGAGCCTAAGTTACAACAGACAACGTTCTGCTTTCATAATTGTTGACGGTCAACATCGAGCTATGGCAGTACTAGCTTTACACCGTCAACTGAACCAAAATTGGGGGGACAATGCCTTCGCCTCTTATTATGATCATATTGAGGTAACCTCTGAACAAGTCAAAAGTATTGAATTGCCAGTATGTATCATATATTTTCCAGATCTACATAAAGGTAACTCTATACCACAGGAACAAGGTATTGATTTAAGCTCTATTTGTCGCGAAATATTTCTAGTGGTAAATCGTAGTGCTAAGCGAGTTAGCGACGCGCGAACTCTCTTACTAGATGATGACGATATCGCTGCACGCCTGATGCGTAAAACCCTTTCCACTCTCAAAGATCGTAACAGAAAAGAGGATGGATTAGCCCGAATCTATTCAATTTCTTATGGAGATTCAGACACAGAAATTGGAGAAAAAGAAGTTATCTCGGGTCGGCTTGAATATAGCAGTGCTGTTGCACTGCACAAAGTTCACAGGGCATTGTTTTTCGGTCCTGATGAAGCGTTCAGAATAGACAATTATGAAGATATTTTGGATGGGCGCAGAACAAGAAACAGCAATCGTCCAGTTGAGATATTACTTGGAACAAGAATTGCAAATCGCCCAACCTTATCGCGTAATTCAGGTAAAACACTACCGCCAGGCGAAGTAGATGAAATAGTTGAAAAACTAGGGAATATGGCAGACAAGGCACTAATAGGCCTTTTTGACGGACTTCGCCCCTTTACAATTCACAATTCCGAACTTCGTCGCTTGAGGATGAAACTTTTAGATCCTAACTTTCAATCTCAGGTTGAACAGAAAAAAGCATATAACTTGATTTTTGACGGAAGCGGAGTACGGAATGTTTTTGAATCACATTTTGAAAGGCTGAAAGATGAAAGAGAGGCATATACCCGCGAAGAAGGAACAGTTCCGGTTCATTTACAACGACAGATTAAATTTTGCGAATCTGTCATGCAGGCACTAGGGTATCACGAACGCGAATTCCACCGTTGTCGAGCGTGTAGTTTTTTTCATATAAACTTTGATTTATTTGATAATGAAGACAATCAGAAAGATCATGTAGAATTGAGTCAAAAGGCTCGCATACTTTTCCAAACTTTGGCAACCCAAGCTTTTCAACTTGGCTACGCTATGGCTATTTTTACCATCGTTGAAGAGTTAAAACGTTGGCAACCTGCAACCGTTTCTTTTGAATATTCAAAGAGATTTGAACTTGTCGAATTTGTTACGGCAGTTTATCTCGCAGCCCTCAACAAATACTTTTCTCCAAAAGGCGAAACGCTTCATAGGAGTCTCATTGGTTACATACGCGAATCACGGACCTCAATTTTTGATGCGAGTGCACACGGACTTCGGGGTCTCCTAGCAATGAGTGTCAGTGAATTAAATGAACGTCAGTGGCGATTTTTTCGATATGCCATCCTAGAAATTGTTCACTCCTCGTTCTGCTGGAAAGCTGCCCAATCAAAAATGAAAGAAATGAACAACGAATGGGCACTAGAATGGTATAAAAAGGCAATTCCTACGCTAGTAGATGGCATTATCTCAGAACGTAAAAAATATGTTAATGATGCCATTGAAGCCTCTGTAAAAGGACAAGAATTTGAATTACTCAGAATGCGCACAGAAGCTGAAGAAAAGGGAGCTGGGAAAACTCAGGAACAAATCGAGGATAGTATTGAGAAACTGCAAAAAGCGCGTAAAGAAGAGGCAAAGAAAAGCACAGATAGTCATCTAAAAGCAAGTTTGGAAGATATTGAAGAAAAAGAAAAGATGGTTAGACGCTTAAGCGAGGGACTATAACAGATTTTTTAGGCAGTTTACTTATGAAACCAACTACGAGGCAGGTCTTTGACAAACTTTACTTCGCCCAAACTGAGGATGATGTTGATAAAATTGTCAACACTCATCCGGACATATTCAAACCTGAAAATTGGCACCCCCTTGGTAAGAACGAAAACAATTTCGCGGTCATTGAAAACCAACAATCAACTCCAATTGCGGCACTGATCGAGAAAATTACAAACTCAATTGATGCCGTTTTAATGAGGAAATGTCTGGAAGCAGGTATTGATCCTAAATCGGATAGTGCGCCGCGATCAATGGAGGAAGCTAAAGTTAAATTTTTTGCAAATCACAGAGACTGGGATCTATCACGAACTCGGAGTAAACAAGCAGAAAACATTCAAATTATTGCTGATGGACCGCGCTTCAACACCTCATTAACTATTTATGATAATGGCGAAGGACAACATCCCGAAGAATTCGAGGATACCTTCCTGTCATTATTAGAGGGCAATAAGGCTGAGATTCACTTTGTGCAAGGCAAATACAATATGGGCGGGAGCGGAGCGATCGTGTTTTGTGGTAAAAAGCGTTACCAGTTGATAGGATCAAAGAGATATAATAATACAGGTAAGTTCGGATTCACGCTAATTAGAGAACATCCCTTGAGCAAAGCGGAAGAAAAAATCAAAAAGAATACATGGTATGAGTACTTGAAAGTTAATGGAGAAATTCCTGCTTTTCATGCCGAGCAACAAACCTTAGGTTTGCATAACAGAACATTTACGACAGGTACGATTATTAAACTTTACTCTTATGATTTACCCGCAGGAAGTCGTTCCGTTATTTCTAGAGATTTGAATCGAAGCCTCAATGAATATTTATTTGAACCTATTCTGCCGGTGATTACGGTGGATAAAAAGGAACGCTATCCTGATGATCGCAATTTAGAAAGAGATTTATACGGTTTGAAACGGAGATTAGAACCCAAGGATAATAGGTATGTAGAAACGTTTTTCTCTGAGGATTTCAGTAGCGAAAAAAAAAAAAAAATGAAAGTGACGTGCTATGTCTTCAAAACTACAATCAATGATAGGTCTGCAAAAGAAACTAAG
>JAPPDO010000094.1 GCA_028821635.1 Ekhidna sp. | reverse complement strand
TTAAAATAAATTGTTTAAGGCCGTAAAGCTAGGGGTATTTTTCATAAATACAAATGAAAGGGGTAAATTTTTTATTTTTTTCGTGGGGGTGGTGGCTTGTGGCTCGGCTGAGATAGCTACATCTTCTTAATCTTTCAACGGTTTGTTTTGTTCGGGCAGTCCTACATAACGTTCAATAATGGTATCCAATCGGCATTAACAACGCCTGTGTAATGGTTAGTTATCAGCTTTCCATGTTCTGATGACAAGCTACTTTGCAATTTTCGTCATCTATACAAACAGGCTGGGTGCACTTGAAGTATTATTGCATATTGAACAACAAATGTATTTGCATGGATGAGGTAAGAAACAACTGGACGCTAGACGAGATTAAAGAAATTTATGACAAGCCTTTACTTGAGCTTGTTTTCGAGGCGGCGACTGCCCACAGGAAATATCATAACCCTCAAGAGGTTCAGGTTAGCAGCTTGATCTCCGTTAAGACAGGAGGATGTCCTGAAGACTGCGCTTACTGCCCCCAGGCCGCCCGATACCACACAGATATTAAAGTTCATAAACTGATGAAAGTAGAAGAGGTGAAAGCCCGGGCTGCGTTAGCAAAAGCAAACGGAGCCTCGAGAATGTGCCTTGGAGCTGCCTGGAGGGAGGTAAGGAATAATCGGGATTTCGACAGCGTGCTAGACATGGTGAAGGCCGTCAGCAGTCTGGACATGGAGGTATGCTGCACACTTGGAATGGTTTCGGAAGATCAAGCTCAAAAACTGGCAGATGCGGGTCTTTATGCTTACAACCATAATATTGACACTTCTGAAGCCTTTTACGAGGACATCATATCGACCAGGGCTTACGACGACCGTCTCAGAACTATCGAGAATGTAAGAAGGGCCGGAGTCACGGTTTGTTCTGGCGGAATCATTGGAATGGGTGAGTGCACTGAAGACCGGATGGCAATGTTACTGACGCTTGCGAACATGGAAGCACATCCTGAGTCGGTACCCATCAATGCACTGGTTCCGGTGGAAGGAACCCCGCTTGCGGCGCAGCCAAGAGTAGCCGCTCATGAATTAATCAGAATGGTTGCCACGGCCCGACTGGTGATGCCTGCCTCAGTGGTGCGGTTGTCTGCGGGAAGAGAGGGAATGAGCCTGAGCGAGCAGGCACTATGTTTCATGGCCGGAGCAAACTCCATCTTTGCCGGCGATAAACTGCTGACCACACCAAACCCTGACTTCAACGACGACAGGGAAATGTTTGACCTACTCGGCTTAGTACCCGGAGAAGCATTTAAGTACGATAAAAAAGAAGCAGATGCAGGAGCATGAACAGCTATCAAAAAGCACTGGAAAAGAGAGAGGAGCAGCATCTTTTGCGACACCTTCCCCTCTTGTCAGAGGGTATTGATTTTTATTCTAACGACTATCTGGGATTTGCTCAGAGTCAGGAATTAAAGAAACAGATTGAGTTTGAAGCACAAAAAGCACCTCTAAGTAACGGGGCCACAGGCTCCCGCCTTTTGAGCGGGAATTCGGAATATGCCGAGACGGTAGAAAATCAGGTGGCTGCTTTTCACAACGTTGAAGCAGCACTGACCTATTCATCAGGCTACACCGCCAACTTAGGCTTGATCTCCTGCCTGGCAGTCCGAGATACCACCTTAGTTACTGATGCGTTAATTCATGCCAGCTTAATTGACGGAGTCCGGCTGGGGTGCTCCAAAAAGGTTCGGTTCAGGCACAATGACATCAATGATCTGGAGGCACAATTAAAAAAAGTAAACGGACAGAAAGTGGTCGTTGTGGAATCTGTTTATTCTATGGACGGTGACATTTGTCCGCTTCAGCAAGCTGTTGAGATTTGCCGGGAAAACGATGCGATGGTCATTGTAGACGAGGCACATTCCATAGGAATTTTTGGATACAATGGCAACGGTATGACTCAAGAATTAGGGCTGGAAGATGCCGTGACGGCAAGAATCATTACCTACGGGAAAGCTCCCGGAATCCACGGAGCAGCGGTGGTCGGGCCTCAGTGGTTAAAAGATTACCAAACCAATTTTTCACGATCACTCATTTTCTCAACAGCCCCCTCACCACATCAGTTTGCAAGCATTTCAGCGATGTATTCTTATCTCCCAAAAGCTGATAAACAAAGAAATGAACTAAAAGAAATAATTCGGTATTTTATTGAAAAACGAAGTGAGCATGACGGTGAATGGCTGCCATCCAATGCCCATATTCAGTCACTGATTATTCCGGGAAATTTGCAGGTAACGAAGAGGGCAAACAAATTGATGGCAGCAGGTATTAATGCCCTGCCCATTCGGAGGCCAAGTGTCCCGAAAGGGAGGGAGCGTATTCGGTTCTGCCTGCATGCTTACAATACGAAAGAGGAGATTGATAAACTATTTAATGTGCTATGTGCCAAAAGATAATTGTAGCAGGAATAGGCACCGACATCGGTAAAACAGTGGCATCTGCCATCTTAACCAAAGCGTTAAAAGCAGATTACTGGAAGCCTGTCCAAGCCGGAGATTTAGACTGTACCGACTCGCACAAGATTACCGGCTGGTTACCTGACACCGTCGTACATCCGGAGGCATATCGACTTACACAGCCCATGTCTCTCCATGCTGCGGCTGCGATTGATCGGGTCATAATTAAAGAAAGTGAGCTGCAAATTCCCATAACCAGCAACCATCTTATCATAGAACTGGCCGGCGGCCTGATGGTACCAATGAGAGAAGATTTTCTAAACATTGACTGGGTTGTTCAGACCGGACTTCCCCTAATATTGGTATCCAACTATTATCTGGGCAGCATTAATCATACGTTGCTCTCACTTTATCTGATAAAACAAAAGAACATTCCACTTTTAGGGATTATATTCAATGGAGACAAAAATCCATCTACATTTGATGTGATCCTGCATCGTTCCGGTGCCAGATGTTTGCTGGAAATTGGACAAGAGGAGACGATTAATAAAGAGGTCATTGACAAATATGCAGCCGACATTCAACTTTAGTGCTGAAGACCTGGCGTTTGATAAGTACAACGTCTGGCACCCATACACCTCTCTTACAAACCCTTTGCCAACCTACCCAGTCATTGCTACATCAGGAGTAAAACTGAAACTGGCTGACGGGAGGGAGTTGATTGATGGAATGTCCAGTTGGTGGACAGCCATTCATGGATACAATGTCCCGGAGATCAATCAGGCCGTCAGGGATCAGATGGAAAAGATGTCCCATGTAATGTTTGGCGGCATCACGCACCGGTCTGCCATTGATCTGTGTAAAAAGCTGGTCGAAATCGCTCCCGAAGGGCTGGAAAAGGTGTTCCTTGCCGACTCCGGATCGGTCTCGATTGAGGTGGCCATGAAGATGGCCGTTCAGTACCGGCACGCAAAAGGGCAACCTAAGCGAAATAAGTTCATGACCATCCGTGGCGGCTATCACGGAGATACTTCAGGTGCTATGTCCGTCTGCGACCCACACAGGGGGATGCACTGCCTGTTTTCAGATTTTCTTCCACAGCACTTTTTCACCGCTCGCCCTCAGAGGCGATTTGAAGAAGGCTGTCCTGACGAAGATTTTGCAGAATTGGAACAATTTTTTAAGGTGAATGCCAATAAGTGTACCGCCTTCATTTTAGAACCGATCATGCAAGGGGCAGGGGGCATGTGGCTCTACTCACCCGATTATCTGTCAAAAATAAGAGATCTCTGTGATGACTATGACCTTCTCCTGATAGCCGATGAGATTGCCACCGCATTTGGCCGGACCGGAAAGCTTTTTGCCTGTGAACATGCCGGCATCAGCCCGGATATTCTATGTGTCGGAAAAGCACTGACGGGAGGATACCTAACGCAAGCCGCCACCTTAACAACTCAACACGTAGCAAAGACCATCTGTAGTGGAGAAGCGGGTGTTTTTATGCACGGCCCCACTTACATGGGCAATCCGCTTGCCTGTGCGGCCGCCAACAAGAATCTGGAATTGCTGCTAAACAGCAACTGGCAGGGGCGGGTGGCCGGTATTGAAAGACAGCTTAAACAAGAACTGCCTCCACTTGCAGATGCACACTCCGTGAGAGATGTCAGAGTGCTGGGTGCAATAGGTGTGTTGGAAATGAAAAAAACGGTTAATGTGCCCGATGCCCAAAAATTCTTCGTAGAAAATGGCGTTTGGATTCGACCGTTTAGAAACCTGATTTATATGATGCCTCCATACGTGATTAAGGAAAATGAATTAGGAAAACTGACTAAAGCAATAGCCAATTATTTACACCACTAGATAACATTGCTAAAGTTTAGTAAAGCCACACAAAAGCCATAAACGATCTTCAAATGCTATTCTAAAAACTTTGTGAAGAATGGAAAACAACGCTATCAATGCACCTCTTGCCAGTATAATTTTACTTTTTCCTACTGTCGGCTACTCCCTCACAAACTTCAACAAACGCCCGTCCGGTAGCCGCACCAAATAGAG
>JAPPDO010000313.1 GCA_028821635.1 Ekhidna sp. | reverse complement strand
CAACTGCGACGGGAAGAATCATAGCCACTACCGATATTACTCCGCTGATTACCAAAAGCACCACCATCACATGGACATATAAGGATGCGGCAGGCAACACAACTACACAGGCGCAGGAAGTGACCATGGAGGATGACACACCTCCTACGCCAGACCCGGACAATGACCTGTTAGAAATCACCCGACAGTGCTCACTCAGAAAAGATGAACTGAAAACTCCCGCCGCCATGGATAACTGCCGGAGAGAAGTCACTATCGCCAATAACGTCGCCAATTTCCCTATCGAAGAAAGCACCCTAATCACGTGGACGTGCACGGACGCAGCGGGCAATAAAATCACACAAATGCAGCAAGTAACCATAGATAATATGACTGCTCCAGTACCTGTGGAAGCAGACTTACCTGCGCTTGAGGATTGTTCACAGATCATTTCTCTGACCGCTCCCACCGCCTCAGATGACTGCGATGGAACCATCATAGCCACTACTGATGCTGTCCTGCCGATTACTATAAGCGGCACTATTACCTAGACGTATAGGGATGCGGCGGGCAACACCGCCGAGCAAAAACAGCAAGTGATCATCGGAAACAATGAGGCTCCTAAGCCCGAGGTATTATCCTTAAAGGCAATTACCGTTCAGTGTTCGCTCAGCAAAATGGAACTGGATGCCATGGCTCCTTCCGCTACAGATAACTGTTCGGAATCCGTCACAGTGAAGAATAATGTTATTGCGTTCCCAATTACTGCAAGCACCACGGCCACCTGTACGTATACCGATGGTGTGGGTAATAAGGCCATACAAAAACAGGAAGTGATTATTGACGATAACACGGCTCTGGTGCTAGATAATGACTTATCGGCCATCAGGAAGCAATGCTCACTCAGCAAAGTTGAACTGGATGCTATGGATGCCCCTACTGCCTCAGATAAATGTGAAGGGCATACCAGAGGTACGTACAACTTCAGTGCCTTCCCCATTACCTCAGACACGACTATCGTCTGGACGCATGACAACGGCGAGGGCAACATGTCCACGCAAATTCAGCAAGTGATCATCAAAGACACGATAGCTCCCGTATTAGACAATATTGATTTATCGGGGATCACTGTAGAGAGTTCACTTGCGAGAAGTGACGAAACTGCTCCTACCGCTACAGACAACTGCAATGGACAAATCACTGCTGATACCGACATCACTTTTCCGATTACGTCCACTACCACTATTACGTGGACATATACAGATGCGGCGGGCAACACCTCCGAGCAGAACCAGCAAGTGACGATTACTACAGCTCCTCTCGGAGTGATAGATAATGTGGTAGAGACGGTCATCTTCCCCAATCCTGTAGGGCGTTATGTGGAAGTTCAGTTTTCCGTTGTGGGTACGTTCCAAATACTGAGCCTGATCGGGAAGTCACTGTTAGAGGGCGACACGAACACAAGCACAGACATCTCCTCTCTTCAAATAGGGATATACCCGGTACAACTGCCGGATGGACGTTTGCTGAAGTTTATAAAGGAGTGAGAGAAGAATGCAGGCTGAAAAAAGTTCGCTATAATCCTGCCTTGATTTTATGATTTTTTGCCGTATGGGTGATATACAGGAAGACATAAAACAGAGATAAAAGATATAAAATGAAGTTTATGGCTTTTATCAGGATAAGTTTTAGACAGTTCTGAGCCAGTCCTTTCTCCATTGTTGATAACCTATAATTGACATAACAAAATAAACGACCATGAGTGCGGCGTAAATATTGATTGACTTAGAGAAATAAAGACCTGCGGTCACACCATTGATGATGATCCAGTAAACCCATCCTGAGAGGACTTTTTTGGCTTCCAGAATACTGGCTGCAAAACTAAAGATGGTGGTGGCTGTATCAAGGAAGGGTTTATCAGCATCTGTGTTAGTGGCAAGAAAATATCCTAACCCGATTGAGGCGGCGGCTCCAATCAAGATTATGGCGATGTGATATTCAGGTTTCCAGACAGCTATTTTTAGCGGTGTTTTAGGTCGGGACCAGCTCCACCACCCATAGACTGCGATTAACGCATAGTACCCGTATAATATGGACTCAGCGTAGAGTTTAGATTCGTAAAAATGATAGATGCTGAGTAATGCACTGACAAATGCCAGCGGCCAGCACCAGCTATTTTGACGGATTAATAAGAATAAATAACCAAGACTTGTGGCTGTGGCCACGATTTCTATTATCAATAAAAGACTCATTCATTAACCTGTCACTGGTCGGAGAGTAAATTGTTTGAAATGAGATCATCTACCGATACATGCAAGGTTTCCAAGTTTTTTTCATAGATCCAATCAAGATACCTCTCCACATTTGCATGTGTCATCTTCCCCCAGTTGGATTCGCTTCCAAAGGCATGACCTGAAACTTTGATCGCTGCTTGAATATCAATGGCTGAGTCTGCCTCCGAGGTAAATTCTGACAGCAGTCCGGCAGCTTCCATGATATTTTTAGCGGCAAAGAGGAACCCCTGCTTCGTTGCCTGAAGGAACTTTTTACAGACTTCGGGATGCTGCTTTATTTGTTCTTCAGAAGTGGCAATCACAGGGGAGTAAGAATAAGGAATACCGAAATCACTCATTTTGAAGGAGATGAGTTCCACATCTTTACCCATAGCCTGAACACCTTCCCAATTTATGAAGACCCATGTTGAATCAAAATCACCGTTAAGGAGTGTTTCCCAGATGCCTAGCTTTCTTGGATAAGCAATCTTAATAGCTCCTTTACCACCATCATTGATGATCATTTGCTTCACGAGCTCATCTTCATACCGCGCCTGATACGAAGCATATAATTTGCCGTCCAGTTCTTTAGGAGAGATAATTCCGGACGCTTTTGTACATACAATCGCACTCATATCCTCCTGATAAATGGCAGCTACAGCTTTCAGTTTGAACGGTTTTGCTTTTGTCCGATAGCTTAAAATGCTTTCCATCGGACATAATGCAAAATCTGCGCTGCCAAGTTCTACTTTCTTTGCCGGCGTTATGGAATAGTCATCTTCTGCGGGAGAGAGAAGGTCTATCTCAAGGCTCTCTTTAGCATAAAAACTTTTTTGCTGCGCCACAAAAAAACCGATATGGTTGATATTGGGTGTCCAGTCGAGTGCCAGTTTGATTTTGTCCATGATTAAAAATGGTGGTCTAAAATTCATAACCAAAATATAAGATTTTTAGAAGTGCTCTAACGATACTGACTACATTTAATGGGTATAACCATATTTACCGTACAATTAGAATCATCAATCCTGAGACTTAGACCTGCGTAGATTTGGGATAAATATGAATGTTTCGTTGGCATTTGCACTTTATATTCTACTCATTATAAATCTTCTCCACTAGGACATTTACTGAATTTTTATTTACTTCTACGACCCCCCCTTTCACCAGAAGGTGTACTTCCTTCTCTTTCTCTTGCTTATATTTAATATCTCCTTTTCCAAGTACTGATACCAATGGGGCATGATTATTTAATATTTGGAATAGTCCATCCGCACCCGGGAAGGTGGCGTGTATCACCTCGCCCTCAAATACTTTCTCATCCGGTGTTATGATCTCTAAAAACATAGGATTAGGCGTTTGCTTCTGCCATCACTTTCTCACCTTTCTCAATCGCTTGCTCAATTGTGCCCACAAGGTTAAAGGCAACTTCGGGGAGGTGATCCAATTCCCCATCCATGATCATATTGAATCCTTTAATGGTGTCTTTGATATCAACCAATACTCCCTGAAGGCCCGTAAATTGCTCTGCAACATGAAACGGCTGGGAGAGGAATCTTTGAATCCTTCTGGCTCTATGGACAACCTGTTTGTCTTCATCAGAAAGCTCATCCATACCAAGAATAGCGATGATGTCCTGAAGTTCCTTGTATCGTTGAAGGATCTCCTTCACCCGTTGTGCACAGTTGTAATGTTCTTCACCAAGGATATCTGCGCTAAGAATTCTTGAGGTTGAGTCCAGCGGGTCTACTGCCGGATAAATGCCGAGTTCAGCAATCTTTCTGGAAAGTACTGTGGTGGCATCCAGGTGAGAAAACGTTGTTGCCGGAGCGGGGTCAGTCAAGTCGTCCGCAGGCACATACACGGCTTGTACCGAAGTAATAGATCCTTTTTTCGTTGATGTAATTCGTTCCTGCATGAGTCCCATTTCAGTAGCCAGTGTTGGTTGGTAACCCACTGCCGATGGCATTCTCCCCAGAAGTGCGGATACTTCGGATCCGGCTTGGGTGAATCGGAAAATATTATCCACAAAGAAGAGGATGTCTTTCCCTTTCTCCTCTCCATCTCCGTTCCTGAAGTGTTCTGCAACGGTTAAACCGGAGAGTGCTACTCTTGCCCTTGCTCCCGGAGGCTCGTTCATCTGCCCAAACACAAAGGTTGCTTTGGAATCTTTGAGTCTTTCTCTATTCACTTTGGACAGGTCCCATCCTCCGCCCTCTATTGATGCTTCAAACTCA
>JAPPDO010000426.1 GCA_028821635.1 Ekhidna sp. | reverse complement strand
TTCCCCCACTCTTGCCATTCTTAATGAAGTCTTTAACATGACATTGGGGACAGTGAGTAATTGGTGTGTGCATCATTCTTTATCGCAAAACTACTTCAGTTTAGCAATGCCCATTTGTTTTTTAAACTTCAAAACCATAGATTGCGGTAAAACTTAATATAAAAATAAAACTATGAGAGTATTATTAGCTTTTTTAATATTATTGATGACCTTACAAGTATTTGCACAAGTCAAGGTCAGAGGATATTACAGAAAAGATGGCACTTATGTTAGACCACATTATAGATATAATCCGGATGGCAACCCTTATAATAACTGGAGTTATCCCGGAAATACCAATCCATATACCGGAAAGACAGCAACAGGAAATCCTGATACTTATTTAAAAAACTATTACAACCGTTCTTCGGGTAGTTCAAGCCCCTCATCATACAGTTATCCATCCACGACGTACTCAACACCAAACTTTGAAAACATTATATGGAAAGCCAAACTAGGAGACGCAGACGCTCAGTTTTTTTTTGGGAAGGATGTACTACATTGCAAAGGACTATAGACAAGCCTTGTACTGGTATCAGAAAAGAGCCGAACAGGGTGACGCATCCGCTCAGTATAATTTGGGAGGGATGTATTACAAAGGGGAAGACACCTTAAAGGACTACCAACAAGCCTTGTACTGGTACCGGAAAAGTGCCGAAAAGGGTAACAATACGCTCAGTGTCTTTTGGGATTGATGTACTATGGATATGGCACCTTAAAGAATTATCAAAAAGCCGCCTATTGGGTACGGAAAGCATACGAGCATGGTTATGAAGATGCTAAAAAGGCTTGGGATGAGCTTAAGCTGTGGAGGTATTGAGGGGGCAGAATAGAACAAAACAACCACTCGGTAAGCAAAAATGACTACTGAATGGGAAAAAATAACTGCTGACCAGACTAAAATAACGCCTTCTCAGACAAAAATGCCTGCCAGATGGACTAGCACACCATATTTCCCTTTTTGCCCTGTCCTGATAAATTGAGCAATAGAGGTCAGTTTGAGGTTGAATTTAGCAAGGTATGCGTCAAATTTGTTCTGTGAGATACTTTATGGAGATCACCTATCGAGGGACGCATTTTAACGGCTGGCAGACTCAGCCCAATGGCATTACTATCCAGCAAGAGATTGAAAAAGGACTTCAACTGTTGCTCAAAAAAGAAACTCCAATTATTGGAAGCAGTCGAACCGATACCGGCGTACATGCAGTCCAGCAAATCGCTCACTTTGACGCAGAGGATTTCAATCCGGCACAGCTAGCGTATAAACTAAACGCTTTATTGGTCAAAGACATTGCAATCAATAGGATTTTGGCCGTTCAAGCCGAAGCTAATGCACATTTTTCGGCAATATCCAGAGAATATCATTATCATCTTCATCAGACGAAAGACCCATTCAAAGAGGGAACCTCATATTATTTTACTCCGGCTCTTGAAATAAACGAAATTAATCGGGCATGTGAAATAATTAAAAATTGGCAAAACTTTGAGTGCTTCAGCAAGGTTCATACAGAGGTCAATCATTTTTACTGTAGTATCTACGAGGCAAAATGGACGCAAACGGGGAGTAATCACTTGTTTGTAATTAAAGCTAATCGATTTTTGCGGGGGATGGTGAGAGCGATTGTGGGGACATTGATAGATTTGGGACAAGGCAGGATGTCTCTTGATGAGTTGCAGGGAATATTGGAAAGCAATGATCGAAAAAAAGCAGGCAGGGCTGTGCCGGCGAAAGGTCTTTATTTGCAGGAAGTGAATTATCCTAACGAAATTTATATAGATTAACAACTTGGAGAAAGAAAAAGCCAGCGGAAGTACTGTCGATCTGAATATCCTCAAAAGACTTTTTATCTATGTAAAGCCCTACGGTGGGATTTTCTACTTCATCATCTTCCTGACCATCACGCTGAGTTTATTAGGCCCGGTTCGTCCGAAAATCATCCAAAGTACCATTGATAAGAACGTAGCAAATGGTGACTATCATGGCCTGGTAAATATGATTTTGCTTTTAGTGAGCCTGTTATTAATTCAGGCAGTAGTACAGTATCTGCACACCTATTACTCGGGGTGGCTCGGACAAAACATTATCAAAGACATCCGAATCAGGTTGTTTAAACATACGCAATCGCTTAAGTTGAAGTTTTTTGACAAAACGCCAATCGGAAGGCTCGTTACCCGAAATGTCTCCGACATTGAGACGTTGGCGGAGGTCTTCAGCACAGGAATAGCAGGGATCGTTGCAGATATATTACAAATTACTGTTATTTTGGTTTTTATGCTTTCCATGAATTGGAAGTTGACCCTAGTAAGTTTATCGCTGCTTCCTTTACTCATACTGGCGACCTACATTTTTAAAGAAAAAATCAAAGTAGCCTTCAATGAAGTAAGGGCAGCGGTTTCTAACCTCAACTCATTTGTTCAGGAGCATATTACCGGCATGAATATCGTTCAGATTTTCAACAGTGAAGAGCGTGAGATGGGCAAGTTCAAAGAGATCAACAAAGAACACCGAAAAGCCAACATCAACTCTGTGCTTTACTATGCCATTTATTTCCCGATAGCGGAGGTAATTCAAGCAGCCGGCATTGGTTTAATTGTGTGGTATGGCGGTGGTCAGCTAATACAGGGCAATGTTGAATTTGGGGTGCTAATCGCTTTTATCCTCTACCTCCAAGCCTTTTTCAGACCCATTCGGATGATTGCTGACAGATTCAACACGCTTCAAATGGGTGTAGTCTCGTCTAAAAGAATTTTTGATTTATTGGACAATACAAACCACATAGCGGATAATGGAAGCCATGCTCCGGAGGCGGTGCAGGGAAATGTGCAGTTTAAGAAAGTTTGGTTTGCCTATAATGAGGAAGACTGGGTATTGAAAGATATTTCATTCGATGTAAAAAAGGGAGAAACAATCGCCTTGGTAGGTGCAACGGGAGCAGGCAAAACATCCGTGATTAATCTTTTGAGCCGCTTTTATGAGATCAATAAAGGGAATATTTATTTGGAAGGAATTGATATTAGAGAATATGATCTGAATAATTTGAGAAGTCACGTTGCAGTTGTATTGCAAGATTCATTCTTATTTTCAGACAGTATTTATAACAATATCACGCTCAAAAATTCTGAAATCTCCAAAGAAAAAGTAAGAGAAGCAACGGCGTTGGTTGGTGCGCTTCCATTCATTGAAAAACTGCCGGGAGAGATGGACTACAACGTGATGGAGAGAGGTTCCACTTTATCGGTTGGTCAGCGACAGCTAATCTCATTTGCAAGAGCATTGGTTTACGATCCGGAAATCATTGTATTAGATGAGGCCACCTCCTCAGTTGATACCGAAACGGAAGAGCTAATCCAGAATGCCGTGCAAAAGCTGATGTATGGAAGAACCTCCATCGTGATCGCACACAGGCTATCCACTATCAAAAATGCGAATCAGATCGTGGTGTTGGACAAAGGGAAAATCGTAGAGACTGGCAGTCATGAAGAACTGCTGGAGAGGGATGGATACTACGCTCAACTTCACCAAATGCAGTATAAAGAATTGGCAGCAATATGAAAAGAGCCAGAGCGATATACCTCGCCATAATCGTAATAAGCCTCTCCATCATTTCGGTCAGTTTGTATTATGTCTTGGGTGGTTTCGACCCCATTAAAATTTACTTTTTTGACGGAACGACGCGCACGGTCATTGGCCGGGAATATGTTTTACCGGATGACAACAAGTATTTTCAGCATCAAATGGACAGCATCAAATCAGATATGTCAGATGGCAATCTCAGAGGGATGCTGACGGCCGTAGTCTATCAGGATGAAGAACTGCAAGATTCAATCCGGTACTTTATAGGGGCCTCACAAGACAGTATTAGGGGTGTAGCCAGAGTGCCGGCAGGATTCGATTACCGCCAATTCCGGACCCGAAAGATTTACAAAATCTTTATCACGCAAAGTCATTGGATAAGTCCGACACCTCAAAAAATGGAGGAACTGATGCTAATAAGATCCATTGAAGAAGGTGAGATTTTAAAACCATACACATTTGAAATTTACTACGAGGATGGCTCTTTCAGCATCGAAAAATGGGTTAAGAATTAATCTGCTGCCTCCTCCCCGACTAACTGCATATCGTGCAACTCTTTGTAGGCCCCGTTCATCATCAAAAGCTCTTCATGTCTGCCCTGCTCAATGATTTCTCCATCATGCAGCATTACCACCTTATCTGCGAGCTTGGCTGAGGAGACACGATGAGAGATGATGATAGAGGTTCTTCCTTGCATGATGCGCTGCATGGCGTTGAGTATCGTATTTTCTGTTTTGGTATCTACTGCTGAAAGCGCATCGTCCAGAATCAATATTTTAGGTTCTCTGGCAATCGCTCTGGCAATAGAGACACGCTGCTTTTGTTTTTTTTTTTGTGTAATCCCCCTTTCTCCAAGCTATGTTTGAAGGCCTTCTTTAAAGTCAAGAATCTTAGC
>JAPPDO010000246.1:2606-4510 GCA_028821635.1 Ekhidna sp. | reverse complement strand
ACTCGGCACAAGGTACAGTCATTGGCACAGTACGGGCTACGGATGCCGACGGTGACGATCTAACCTATCGTATCGCCTCCGGTAATACAGGTGGTGCTTTTGCTATAAGCAATGCCGGCGTGCTTACCGTGAACGGCACCATTAACTATGAAAGGACACAGGCTTATACACTTGTGGTAGAAGTGTCTGATGGCTGGGTACAAGGATCTGGTGGCATATGGTGGCGGGGCTTAAGCTTAAACCTTAGCACTATTAATGTGAAATTTACTAACGTAAATGAATATGGACCCGTAGTAGATAATGAAAATTTTACTATCACTGAAAACACGGCACAAGGTACAGTCATTGGCACAGTACGGGCTAAGGATGGCGACGGTGATGATTTAACCTATCGCATCACTTCCGGTAATACAGGTAATGCGTTTGCCGTAAGCAATGCCGGTGTGCTTACCGTGAACGGCACCATTGACTATGAAACGACACAGGCTTATACACTTGTGGTAGAAGTGTCTGACGGCGCACGCTCAAGCGCGAGCACTATTAAGGTGAAAGTTACCAACGTAATTGAAAGATACACAAGCAAAGAGTTTGATTTACATAAGGATAATTCATCTCCTTGGGGTCTCTGGTCTGATGGGACAACGATGTGGGTGGTAGATTACAGTGATGACAAACTTTATGCCTACACGTTAGCTACCGGTGCAAGGGACACAAGCAAAGAGTTTGATTTACATGGGGATAATTCATATCCTGGGGGTCTCTGGTCTGACGGGACAACGATGTGGGTGGCAAATGAGGAGCCGTCAAATGATTATTCTCGTCGTCACAAACTTTATGCTTATACGCTTGCTACCGGTGTAAGCGATGGAAGCAAAGATCTTAGCGTAAATATTGCTGATACTAATTATCCTTCAGGTATTTATCTTGATGATACTGAGATTTTAGATTTATGGTCTGACGGGACAACGATGTGGGTACTAGGTATTACCATTACTGGAGTCGTAGGCTATCCTCCTGATATTTATAATAGGAAACTTTATGCTTACACGTTAGCTACCGGTGCAAGGGACACAAGCAAAGAGTTTGATTTAGATAGGGATAATAGACGTCCTTTAAGTTCCTGGTCTGACGGGACAACGATGTGGGTGGCAGATTATGTTAATGACAAACTTTATGCCTATACGCTTGCTACCGGTGCGAGGGACACAAGCAAAGAGTTTGATTTAGATAGGGATAATGGAAGTCCTTTAAGTTCCTGGTCTGACGGGACAACGATGTGGGTGGCAGATTACAGTGATGACAAACTTTATGCCTATGAGCTGCCTAAGTAATTAGAATCAAAAAAGAAAAAATTAATTTTTAATATTTTAACCATAAATAAAATGAATTCAATACCAAATTTATTTTCATTGGCAACCTCTGAGTTGTCTCAAGATGCTTTTATTTGTTGGCTTATTACCTGGGCTGACAAAAAACATGAAAGCACTGATAGCGGGCTAAATAAACTAGCTATTCAATTTGTTCAAAAATTGCTGGGAAAAGATAATTCTTATGCTATTGATGAAGTAAAAGTTAAGCGGCAGTGGCATAAAATTGATGTTTCGGCTTTAGTAAATGGGCAGTACTTTCTTGTTATTGAAGACAAAAAAGGAACGAGGGCACATTCTAATCAACTGAACAGGTATTCGGAACGTGCAAAAAAGCATTATAAGGAGTCAGACATTGAAGTAAAGCTTATTTACTTCAAAATGGAGGAGCAGGGAGATTATACGAAGGTTGAAGAAGCCGGTTTTACTGTTTTTGGAAGAGGGGACATGCTAGAAATCCTTGATCCCTATTTTGCCGGTTCTGATACCCCAAAAAATGACATTATTTGCGATTATTATGAGCATCTTAAACGTTTG
>JAPPDO010000246.1:0-2596 GCA_028821635.1 Ekhidna sp. | reverse complement strand
ATGTTTTCATCGTCGACTTGCAAAGACAAATTTTCACAAATAGGACGATTTCTGACGAAATCGTTAAATAGAATAAAGCAAAAATGCATATTTCTGTGGATGAGAGCATCAAGAGCTATTCAACCAAACCTTTGAACGAATGGAATGGATGGTATTCATGGCAGGGTTTCTATGCTGAGTTGCAAAAACACATTGGCGGAAATTGGGGATACGTTTCAAACCCTGCGGGCGGGTTTCTTGGCTTTTGGTGGCATTGGAAATGTGTAGAATTTGAGAATAAAAAATTTGAATTTTATCTCCAATTAGAATATCATAAACTAATATTCAAACTATACACACATAAAACAAATGAAAGGAAAAAAGTAAGGGATATTTATAGGAGATTTTTATTCCAAAAAGCAAAAGAACTTAACATACCTGTAAAAAAATATGGGAGAATTGGGAAATGGATGGGAGTAGCTATATTAGAGGGTGGGTATCGTGTAACGAATGAAAACGGAACATTAGATTTTGATGGTACGCTCACCGTGTTAAAACAAAATATGAATTTGCTAGACGAGGTAAAGAAAGAAATAACAGCCCATAGCAAAAGCTGAAATGCTATAATTAGGAACTGGCAACCTGTCACCGAAGTGTAGCAGCAAAAGGTAAAAAGAATACCAAGGGTACTGACAACCTTCGCTTTCGACCTTTGGTCGGATGGCACCACTTTATGGAGTGTTATTGCCAGAGCTGCAAAATACACCTATTTCGTCAGTTGCAGAAACAGCATGAACGCCGAGCAGGTGCTCCGTGCCATCCGACCAGAGGCTGGCAGGAAATTCATTCTCCTCAGCAAGTTCAAGCTCTTTGGCGGCATCACGAGCATCGGTGGCGAGGGTGTAGGCTTAGCGTTTGATTTTGATGGAGTCATCATTATCTCCTCAAGCCGTAAGCATGATTCCGAAGATACCTATTAGTACAATTCCAAAAAGTCGTTTTACTTTAATTGTAGGGGGGGAGGGGGGTAAATATTGACTTTGCTATAATAGCTGTTTTATACATTTTCTTTTGTTTTTAAAGTATAAAATAAACTGTTTAATGCTGTAAGTTATGTATATTTTTTAGAAATGTGAGAAGGTAAAATTTTTTCTTTGGAGTGGTCTGCGACTTGGTCAGGAGGACTACCATCTTTGTGTTCTTTGTGATAAGAAAGTTTCTTGCTAAGAAAGCAACAAAATATATTGAAGAGGTTGTTTCAAAAGGATATGTGTATTTGGATACTTATCTAAGAAAATTTTTCACCCGGAAGAATCTAAGAGCCTTCAAAAGCCTTTTGAGAAATGGCAGGCACAGTTGAATTCGGGGTAATAAAAAAAAACCGCTTCGGTTATGAAACGGCTTTTTTTGCATATTTATTTTGTGCTTGTTAAGGTTTTAGCATGTCTTATACTAATCTTCTACGGTAGCTTCCGAGGCATTTTCTATACGCTCAATAGCTTCTTCTATTTCCTCAATAGCTTCTTCAAACAAGATTTCAACTTCTTCTGTTGTACCGTCAAGATACCGGATGTAAGGGACCTCATCGTCACCTATGAAGACTAAATCACCGGCTTTCTCCTCATCGATAAGGATTTCAATATCTACAGATTCATTGATATCCTCATTATATTCAGAATCTGAAGCCCTCCCTTTTACTCTGAGATTATTGTAGAGTATATAACCTTCAAGAACCGTAAGATATTCTTTCAGTTCTGTTTCAAACTCCATATCTACGTCAATCCCAAGAATGTCTTCATCATTCATTTTTAGCATGACCAGCAGTGAAGAGGATTTAGTTTGGAGATCATCAAAACCGACGGTCAGTGTAAAAGGTTCTACTACTAATGCGATGTTTGCCAGATTAGGGTATCTATCTGATGACCAATCCACACTCAAATTCAAACTGATTGCTACTTTTTCATCTATTTTTAACTGAGCCTCAATCAATGATGGGACTAAGTATTCATCCACATATCCATCGTCATACTCATCAGTAATTTCTTCGAGTTCCAGCTTAGCGATTTTGAATTCTGCGTTATTCGTTGAAGAGTCATCGGTTGGAAATTGTACGATAAAAAACGCTGATGCTGATTTATCAAACATCTCAGTCTCGAAATTCCACGTGTAGAGGCCCTTAATATCGTCAAACGATTCTATTTCATCATCCGCGACCTCCGCGAAGGGTCCGGTCACAAAATCTTGAAAAATCTCACTGATCTGTAATTTCACATCGCCTGCATCATCTTCTCTGGCAGTAAAAATATAACTCTCTATGAGATCAATCATTCCATTGATGCCATCAGATTCAGCCATCTCAATGATGTCTGCACTTATTTTATTGACATTGGAACTTATCGCTACAGATGCTTCTTCTGAAGTTAATCCCGCACTTGTGTCTTCCTTATTACAGGAATAAAAAACGATTGAAAAGAGAAGTATAAAAATAGTAGAAAGTAAGTGCTTCATTTGTTTTGTTAGTTTATTTTATTATATGTAAACAAAAAAAGCTAAGCCCCCCAATAATGAGCCGGTTATTTTGTGCCGGATTTTCTATCCGTTCATGCTCACTAAAAAC
>JAPPDO010000208.1:1138-4553 GCA_028821635.1 Ekhidna sp. | reverse complement strand
AAATATCAGACTAGATCGAACCCCTGAATTAGGGGCACAACTTGAAAGAGATGACATTACACTCAGAGAGGCTTGCGGGAATCCCGTGCGGAATGTGACGGCAAGCCCTATGGCTGGTGTAGACCCAAATGAAGCATTTGATGTTTCTCCCTATGCGCATGAAACGTTCCAATTCTTTTTAAGAAATCTCTTTTGCCAGGAAATGGGACGTAAATTTAAAATATCCTTCTCCGGCTCGGACGAGGATGATGCCTTGACATTCATGCACGACCTGGGCTTTATTGCCAAGATTAGAGAAGGAGATCAACAGACCGTCAAAGGGTTCAAAGTGCTGATTGGCGGCGGTCTGGGTTCTCAGCCAAATCATGGAATTGTGATTCATGAATTTTTGGAAACGAAATACCTGATCCCTTTGATTGAGGGAGTACTTAGGGTTTTTGACCGCCACGGTGAACGCAATAGAAGAAACAAAGCACGACTCAAGTTCTTAATAAACGATATTGGTGTCGAAGCATTTCTTCAGTTGGTAGAAGAAGAAAAGGATGCTCTGGGATATTCGGAGCATGAAATTAACACCGCTGCGTTTGAATGTAAAGTTAATCTCCCGGAAGTCAAATCAGAAGCGGTTTTCATTGAGGATCAGGAGGCTTTTGAAAGATGGAAAAAGACCAACGTCTCTCCTCAAAAGCAAGAGGGTTTAGTGGCAATCGGGATAAACGTACATCTAGGAGATTTTTATACAGATAAAGCAAGAAGGCTTGCAGACCTAATCAAAAACTATGCGGGCAATGAACTGCGATTTACACTTCGTCAGAATATGTTGATTAGGAACATTCGAGCGGAGTTGCTCCCATTTTTCTACAGAGAATTGAGTAAACTCGGGTTTGCTGAGGCCGGATATAATTCAACAAAGGACATTACGGCATGTCCCGGCACCGATACGTGTAATCTGGGCATTGCAAGCAGCACCGGAATAGCAAGAGAGTTAGCGCATATTCTTCAAAATGAATTTCCAAAGTATGTCCAAAATAAGGACATCACCATCAAGATCAGTGGATGTATGAACGCTTGCGGGCAGCATAATATGGCGCACATAGGCTTTCAGGGAATGAGCATGAAAGCAGGTGCACTGACCGCTCCGGCACTTCAGGTACTGTTAGGAGGCGGGGTATTGGGAAATGGTAAAGGCCGTTTTGCGGATAAGGTGATTAAGATACCCTCCAAAAGAGGCCCGGAAGCACTAAGAAGAATACTTCAGGACTTTGAGGCCAATGTACAACAGGGAGAAAGTTTTCTCGATTATTATGACAGACAAGGCAAAATTTATTTTTTTGATTTGCTCAAAGACTTATCCGACGCCACCAATCTTCAACCGGAAGATTTTATTGACTGGGGGCATAGTGAAAATTACGTGAAAGAGATAGGCGTAGGAGAATGTGCTGGTGTGGTGATTGATTTGGTAACTACGCTGCTTTTTGAAAGCGAGGAGAAGATTGACTGGGCAGAGAAGTCTCTCCGGAATCGAAAATGGTCAGATGCCATCTACCATGCTTACTCTTCGATCGTAAATGCCGCAAAAGCAATTATGACTTCCGATGGACTGAAAACCAACAGTCATGCAAGCATTATTAAAGGATTTGATGAGGCTTATGTTAAAGAAGGAAAGATTGATTTGCTTTATCCGTTGGAAGATTTGGCCTATCGGATAAATCGGAATAAACCGGAAGAACCTTTTGCTAAATCCTATCTGGCTGATGCAAAAGCATTCTATCAGAAAATAAATAGGTACAGACTAAAAGAACTAGCTGATGCAAAAGCCTAAGTTCACATCCGTAGGTGCGGGTCCCGGAGACCCTGAACTTATTACCATAAAAGGCGTGAAAGTCTTGGCCTCTGCTCAGGTGGTATTATATGACGCGCTAATAGATAAGCGGCTGCTAGCGTATGCGCCCAATGCCAGGAAAATCTTCGTTGGAAAACGTAAAGGTGTCAAAGCCTATTCACAGGAAGATATCCATGAGATGATCGTAAGATATGCCTTTAGCGATGGACACGTCGTGCGGTTAAAAGGCGGCGACCCCTTTGTTTTCGGGCGCGGCTCGGAGGAGATGGATTATGCTGCCGGCTTTGGAATAGAGGTTGCATCGGTGCCGGGCATCACTTCAGGCACCGCCGTACCGGCAAGTCTGGGGATTGCCGTCACACAACGACATGTTGCCGAAAGCTTTTGGACGATTACAGGCACAACCAGTGAAAGACAGCTCTCGGACGATCTGTGGCAAGCAGCCCAAACCAGTGCCACAGTGGTCGTTCTCATGGGATTTGGAAAGCTCCCTGAGATCGTGAGCATTTATAAAAACCTTCATAAAGGAGCAACGCCGGTGGCGGTCATTCAAAACGGAACAACGGAAAATGAACGAAAAGCAGTGGGAACCGTAGACACGATTGTCAGTGAAGTAAAAGCCAATCAGGTGGCTACGCCGGCGGTCATCATCTTGGGAGAGGTAGTGAGGCACTCACACAAACTGAAAAATGTCTTTACAGCACTGGAATCAAAAGACGTACTTCAAATGGCCTGAACATGGGACAAAACAAGCTATATCCTGTTTTTCTTAAACTCCACAAACTACAGGTATTAATTGTAGGCGGAGGGTACGTGGCAGAGGAGAAACTCCACTTTCTGCTAAAATCCAGTCCGGATGCCAACATAAAAATGGTAGCGACTTTTTTCCGGAAAGGCACTGCCGATCTTGCAAGTAAACACAAAATAACACTGACGGAACGAGCCTATCGGGAAGATGACCTGAAAGGCTGTCAGATGGTTATCGTTGCTACCGATAGTGAGGCGTTGAGTGTTGAGATTTATCATCAGTGTAAAGCACATAATATTTTGGTCAATGTGGCAGACAATCCACCGTTCTGCGACTTCTATATGGGCGGTATCGTTACCAAAGGGAATGTAAAAATAGCCATCTCAACCAATGGGAAGTCGCCAACCACAGCTAAGCGGCTGCGCCAGTTTTTTGAAGAAGCGATCCCGGAGAAGGTAGATGAGTTAGTCCTTAATCTCGACGCATATCGCAAGACGCTGAAAGGGGATTTTGAACAAAAAATGGAAAAACTCAATGACCTCACCAAAGGGATTATTAATGAACATTAGGACCCTGTTCACTCCTGTCGGAATGTCCAAGCCCGGGCCCAAACTACACCCGAAGATTCTCTCACCACAAAAAACACGAAAGCCACAAGGAAGATGCACTATTGAAAACATAGCCGAGCATTAAAATAAAAAAAAACTTGCAAAAACCTTTGCCACTTCACCTAATTGTTTTACATTTACATCTCAAATGACAAAATTATGAACCAGATATTAAACTATAACACCGCAAAATCATCGTTTACAGCCTCTCGACGG
>JAPPDO010000208.1:0-1128 GCA_028821635.1 Ekhidna sp. | reverse complement strand
TACAATTAAACCCCAAAAAAAAAAAATAAGAACCAAAATTTAAAACAAACCCCCCCAAAAAATCCTTTTAAAACCCCCAGGGGGCAAAAATTCCCCCCCCCCCCCCCCCCCTTATTTGTCACCTTTGGAGGAGGAGGGGCATGAAAACGCAGCATTTTACCATTGCGCTGCTCTTGCTGGCGACGCTGCTGCCGCAAGAGGCCAAGGCGCAGACAGCCTCCATCAGTATCTCGTCTATAAGTGCGAACGAGGGCACAGCAGGGAGTAACACCGTCGCAGCCACCGTTACGGTCAGCCTGACATCAACTCCGTCAGAGAATGTCTTAGCCGCCATCTGTTTCTCAGGCACAGCAACGGAACGAGACGATTATAAAGTCATCAACTTAAACAACACAAATGAACTAGGTAACAGAAGTACAACTTACCCTCCGTGCTCAGGCAATGTAGGAATTAGAAGAGGCATTTCTCCAACAGAAACTTCGGATTCATTTCGTATCCAACTCATCGGCGACGGCACCATCGAGAATGATGAAACAATTGTGGCTACACTTGCCCAAGTATCCGGCGATATTATTACTTTAGACATCTCCCCCACGGCCAATAGTGCCACCTTTACGATTCTGAACGATGACTTCCCTACCGCAGCCTTTGCCGCAGCCGGCAGCACCGCAGACGAGGGCGACGGCACCGTGACCGTCGCAGTCAGTCTCAGTGCCAATGCTCTCATGAACACCAACGTGGCTTACAGCGTGAGCGGCACGGCTGCCACCGCCATGGATTTCACCGCCCTGTCAGGCATCGTGCCGATCACCTCAGGCTCCAAGACGGCCAATATTGCTATTCCCATCATTGACGACGAAGCAGACGAACCCGCCGAGACGATCATACTGACCCTGAACAACCGCCTCGGCTACAAGGTAGGCACCCCCAGCGTCCACATGCTGACCGTCAGCGACGACGATGCCACACCGGTAATCACTTCGGATGCAACGGCAAGCGTAGCGGAGGGAGCCACCGCCGTGCTGACCGTCACAGCCACCGATGCCGATGCAGGCACCACCCTCACTTATTCCATCAGCGCAGGAGCCGACCGTGCCCTGTTCAGCCTCAATGAAAATACAGGGGCAC
>JAPPDO010000441.1 GCA_028821635.1 Ekhidna sp. | reverse complement strand
TTCTCAAAATAAGGTGTCGATTGATCAGATAGCTTGAAAACATTTCCGGTAATCTTATGTTGTCCGCTGACGTATCCTGAAAGGATCATCAAAAATAGGGATGTGATTTTTCTGGTCTTTTTCATTTTGAGGATCCCATTTGTAGCTACATAAGAATAGCTAACGGGGATGTCAGCGAGCGTTTCTATCCTGTTCAATAAATTCCAGCCGAAAGCAGGGGATATAATTCGGGAAGACTTGAGACTTCTCCCATTTATTATTAAACAGATTTATTAATCTGACCGGCGTGTAAAACCCTAATTCATGTGATGACATTTTATGTGCATGAATTGATAAACCGTATTGTGTTTCTGTCGTCTGCTTGCCAAATTTATGTTTAACTTGATAGGTATATGTGGGGTTGTTCTCTATCCATTCTACAGCTAGGATGAACCCATGTTTGGGGATACTTATGGCACTATTTTCAATGTCTACTTTATACCATCCTTTATCTGAAGGGCTTAAATAGATATTTTTATGAAGAATATCCTCTCCAACCAAATTATTTGCAGTGAGACTATATAGCCTTAATCTCAGTTGCCGTTCTCCATTGGGTTCTACTCCGTCTGTTTCACCAAGAAAGGACCAAGAACCAATTTTAACGGAGAAAGATAATAGTTTGGGTTTACTGTATAGTTCAGGATTCTTGTTTATAACAATAATTCCCCATTGGTCAAATGGATCATACACATGTAGAGATACCACACCTCTTCTCCTTATTCGGACTGCCAAGATGCTTACTTGTTAATTTTCTGCCTTGTATGGTAACCTCATTAAGTTCAAGTATCCTTTCTTCCAGGATAACTGTTACCCGCTTCGGTTCCGATATTAAGATTTCTTTTGTATTGTATCCTACATTACTAAATACAAGTGTGATTGGTAATGCCTCTAATTCTAACTTAAAGTAACCATTTACGTTTGTATATGAGCCATTTTTATTTACTTTATCATAAACTGATGTAAAAGGAATTGGGGCTGTATTACTATCGACTACATGTCCCTCAATTACAAACTGTGCCATCAAAAAATTAGAAAATAGCAAGGTTAGTGTAGTCTTAAGTAGTCTTTTTTTCATTTTATTTTATCTCTTTAAATCATAAACTAAATCGTCGCTGTTTTCCGTGTAGGGTTAACGGTTGATGCTACCTTCTACGATCTGTGAATACCTTTTATAATTTCTTGGTGTATTGCTTTTTGTTATAACCCTATTAAACTCTGACAATGCTTATCTAGTGATAACTTTTGAGACACTGATCTTAATTTTCCGCTATCTGCTCGGATACGTGTCCGATATTTGCTGCGGATGGAATCAAAGTACAATATTTTAGTTATCTTTAAAGTTTGGAACCTAGCTATTTTGTATCACTTGAGAAAAGTTAGTAACTTCAAATCTCTCTGCCTTCTTCGCAGCGGCTTTCTGATCCTGATAGGTATCATCGGAGATCCTACTGTCATCTCTGCGCAGCAGCCGCAGGTTTACAATCAGTTTTTTATGAATCCTTACATATACAATCCGGCTTATGCAGGCGTGGAGGGACACGCAACCTTTTTCTTGACTTACAGAGACCAGTGGGCCAATATTGAATCTGCGCCCACCCTCTCCGATTTTAGCTTTCACGTGCCTTTGAAAGGGGGGATAGCTCTTGGTGCTTCGGCCTTCAATATTACACAAGGTCTACTTGGAACCTCGGCAGCCAAGATCACAGGTTCTTATTTAGTCAATATTGACAGAACACATTTTTTGCGATTTGGAATGTCCTTTGGTATGGGGATCAATTCCGTGAACCTGAATGAATTGGCAGATGCTGCCGGAGACCCTGCCATCGCCGGGTTTTTAGATCAATCCTCGTTTCTTTTGGGAGATTTTGGAATGACGTATCATTTTGGGCATTTCAATGTTGGATTTGCATTGTCTAATCTTTTTTCTTACAACCCAATTACCCGAACTGAACTATCATCTCCCGGATTCTCCCCTGCTGATAATATTATTTTCAAAATGAATTACAGAGGACATATTAGCGACGATTTTGCATTTGAACCTCATCTGATTTATCGATACAGCAGCGTAATACCTCATCAATATGAAGCGGTTTTAATTGCTCACTTGTATCACATTGTGTGGGTTGGGGGATCTTATCGTCAAGATTCAGGAATCATCGGGTTAGTGGGTGCAAAAATTAAAGAGAAGATAGGATTGGGCTTTTCCTATGAATTAGGTAACCCCAGTATTTCCTCTCAGTTAGGGCCTACCCTTGAAGTGACATTAGGCTACCATTTGGGCACAAAAAAAGAGCATGCGGAGCACGTCTCAAGTTTTATTAAAAGTCACCGACTATCTGCGGAGGAGAGAGCCAAAAAAGCGGAGTTAGAGCGAGAAAGACAGCTTGCCGCTTTAAGGGCGAGCAGGGCTCAACAGGAAAACGAGAAACTACCTGATACTGTTGTTCCAAATTCGCCAACCGGCTCAGAAACAGACGTTGATTCAGGCACCTCATTAAAGCGGCCGGAATCGGCAGTAAATGTTCCAACTGAGAGGGCTGACGGTTGGAGCCATCAGGAGAATTATGCGTCTGTAACGAGGACAAACCAATTTGGTGAATTAGAAACTGTAAGAAGGCTGGAAAAGCAAGTCGCAAGCGGGGAGAAGAGTGTAGTGCTTAGCTGGATTCCTTTGAGTGAAGCAGAAGACCTAAACGTTGCGGATAAAGGTCATTTAGAGCGACAGCTCCCCGATGGCATCAGGGAAGTTGGTGTCAAATATGAAAAAATAACACAAGAGGGAGAGGCAGAAAATATCATAATATGGGATCGGGCTATTTCTGAAAGCCAGGCTAAACTCATTATCTCTAATCCTGACATGACCGAAGAGCAATACAACCAAATAGAAAAAGGTAATCCTCAATTAACAGAGGACTTTAGAACACACGAAGAACTGGCTAATTCAAATGACGTAGTTTCCACAATAAGAGGCACTCATCTGCTCGAATTGCCGGTTGGCAATTTCGTAGTTGGGGGTGCCTTTGTCCTTTTTGATAACGCCGTAGATTATAGCGATAAACTATTCCGGGACGGTTATCGTGATGCTTTTGTGGGATACTCCTCAGCAAGAGGGTATTATTACGTAGTGGTTTATCAGTCGCAAAATATTAGTCGGGTTAAGTCAAGAAGAGATCAATTTAGAAAAACAGCGAAGCTGCCAAACGCATGGGTATTAGAAGTAAGAGAATAATAAAAATACTAATCAGTTTTTTGATGCTGTGCCCTGTATGGCTGAACGCACAGCCGGTCATCAACAGCATCTCACCAACTCATATAGAATATGGAGAAACAATCACCGTCACAGGAAGTAATTTAGGAGACGGAACCACTGTTGTCTTCTTCGGCAGCGTGAAATCTCCAAATGTAAGCGGTAACAATAATCAATTAGCTGCGGAAGTACCCGAAGGAGTCACTCACGGCCCAGTTACCATCCTCAATACCAGCAGTAATTTGATCGCACAATCATCAGCGTTTTTCTACATAAGTTTTGGAGGAAGCGGGACACCATCGTTCGCACCGGAAACCACAACACCTACTGCGATTAGTTCTGAAACAATAAATGTTTTTGATATATGCCTTTGTGACCTCAATTCAGATGATCTTAACGATGTCATTCTTACGCATGAAAATTTTAACGACGACCCCTCTCGTGCAGAATTTACCTATTTCTTGAATACCAGTACACCCTCTGCGGCCAACTTTGGGGTCCCAAACACTGTTGATCTGACTGACCCGCTCGACGGAATTAGCGGATTTGTCTCTGTTAAGTGTGGAGATCTTGACAATGATGAAGAGAATGATGTCGTGTTTATCGGTACCCAATCATTGGATGACCCCATTTTTATTTTTAATGACATCACCGTAGCAGATCTGACCCCCGTTGAAATGCTAACGCTCCCCAGAGCTCGAAATGGTGATATAAGAGATGCCAGAGGGCTAAATATAAGTGACATAGATGGAGATGGGCGAAAAGACATACTGGTTGCAAATGGCACCGATAACGCCGTAGCCATTTATAGAAATAACGGCGGATTTTCTTTTGAAGAAGCTGTCGAGGTAGTAGTTCAGGGTGCTGCGGGAACCGGCAGTATTGATATAGCAGATTTAAATAACGATTTATTGCCCGATATAGTTGTAATCCCTTTCGGTACGTCAAACGAAAACATTTATTTTTTGAGAAATAACAGCCTGAACGGATCCATTTCTTTTCTGGAGCAATCGCCATTATCCAGGCCGGATACACGACGAAACGTTAAAATCGGCGACTTTAACAACGACGGGCTGCCTGACATAGCAGCAACGGCATCCACAAGTATTGCCAACAGGATCACTATTCTGCGAAACAGTTCGGAATCAAATGGAGACATTGCATTCTCTTTTGATGGGAATATTAACATACCTACAGACTTGCCATGGAGTCTAGACTTAGGCGACATTAATGGCGATGGCTTATTAGATATTGCGGTGAGTGCTGTCGGTTCCGGCGGCAACGGAGAGGTTTATG
>JAPPDO010000119.1 GCA_028821635.1 Ekhidna sp. | reverse complement strand
CTTTGGGAAAGACTTTTCGGACCACATGTTTGTTGCAGACTACAAGAATGGCGAGTGGCAAAATTTGAAAATAACTCCTTATCAAGACTTCGCAATCAGCCCGGCGAGTGCAACCTTACACTATGCACAAAGCATCTTTGAAGGACTAAAAGCACACAAGAATAAAAATGGCGAAATACTTGTCTTTCGCCCTGATGCGAATGCAAAACGCTTAATCAAAAGCGCAGAGAGAATGTGTATACCGCCTATTCCCGAAGACCTCTTCCTTGAGGCGATTGACAGGCTGTTAGCACTTGATAAAGAATGGGTGCCCGATAGCCCGGGAACATCACTATACATTCGTCCCTTCCTATTTGCAGATGAGGTATTTATAGGGGTCAGACCCTCTGAGACATACAAATTCATGATTATTACAGGGCCGGTAGGCGGATATTATTCAGAACCTGTAAAAGTGAAAATTGAAAAGCACTTTACTAGGGCCTCAAAAGGAGGGGTCGGATATGCAAAAACAGCAGGCAATTATGCTGCCTCTCTGTATCCCGCTCAAAAGGCAAATGAGCAAGGTTATCATCAGCTAATCTGGACGGATAGTCAAAATCATGAATTTATTGAGGAGTCTGGCACTATGAATATTATGTTTGTCATAGATGGGAAACTGATTACTCCTCCAACCAGCGATTCAATACTGCCGGGTATTACCAGAGAAAGTGCTTTAATACTGGCAAGAGATTGGGGTTTAAAGGTGGAAGAGAGACCGGTCAGGGTAGATGAGGTGATAAAAGCCACCAAAAATAATACCTTGACCGAAGCTTTTGGAATAGGAACGGCAGCTACAGTATCCCATATTCAAACGATAGGTTACGAAGGAGAAGATTTTGAGTTGCCGCCGGTTAAGACTCGAAAAGTATCTAATAGGCTATTAGATGCACTCACAAAAATTAAATTGGGAGAGACAGAAGACCCTTATGGCTGGATAAGGAAAATTGGATAACAATATTGACTTTTTATCTTCACCACACATTTAGTTTTTCATGATGACATTAGAAGAATTGAAAGATTTAAAGGCTCGTGTTAATGCCTTGGGGAGGTATCTTTGACTACGATACGTGCAAAAAAGACCTTGAAGAATTAGAATTGGTCACCGCTCAGCCGGATTTTTGGAGCCGTCCGGAAGAAGCAGAAAAGACCATGAAAAAAATCCGGGAGCTTAAAACCTGGGCTGAAAGCTTTGAATCTGTAGACATAGCCTTGGGGGATGTAGAGACGCTTTTTGAATTTAGCCAGGAAGGGGAGGCATCGGAGGAGGAGGTAGCTGAATCTTATCAGACAGCCCTAAAAAAGCTGGAAGAGCTTGAACTAAAAAAGATGCTTGGCAAGCAGGAAGATCAGTTTTCATGTATGCTTCAAATCACACCCGGAGCAGGCGGAACTGAGAGTAATGATTGGGCAGGCATGCTCATGCGGATGTATATCATGTGGGGAGGACTTAACGGCTATAAAGTCAGAGAAGTTGATTATCAGGCCGGAGACGTTGCAGGCGTGAAATCGGTCACACTGGAATTTGATGGATCCATGGCTTATGGTTATTTGAAATCGGAAAACGGCGTTCACAGACTGGTTCGCATTTCACCTTTTGATAGCGGCGGTAGGAGACATACTTCTTTTGCATCAGTGTATGTTTACCCCGTAGTAGATGACTCCATCGAAATAGACATCCACCCAAATGATATTGAACTACAAACCTCACGCTCTGGCGGCGCAGGAGGTCAAAATGTTAATAAAGTGGAGACTAAAGTCCAACTCACTCACAAGCCGACAGGCATTGTGGTAGTATGCCAGGTGGAGCGATCTCAGCTTACAAACAGAGAACGTGCCATGCAGATGTTGAAGTCCCAGCTTTATCAGATGGAGATTGAAAAAAGAAATGAGGAGCGCAACAAAATTGAGGCCGGCAAGAAAGCGATTGATTTTGGCTCTCAAATAAGAAATTATGTACTGCATCCCTATAAACTCATTAAAGATGCGAGGACAGGGTTTGAACGAACGGATGTGCAGAACGTATTGGATGGCGACCTGAATGATTACATCAAGGAGTATCTCCTTTACCAGGATGAGGGGCAAACGATTCACGAATGAAGAAGTATTCGCTGAACTTTTGGCTGCTCTCCCTCAGTTCGTTTCTGTTTTTTGGTTCTTTTAATATGGTGCTCCCCGAACTGCCTGCTTTTATGAGGACTTTTGGCGGAGAGAAGTTCATCGGGCTTCATGTAACTTTTTTTACATTAACAGCCTTAATTTCAAGGCCTTTCTCAGGAAAGCTAACTGATACCTGGGGCAGGATTCCCGTGATGGTTTTCGGTGCCGCAGTCACGGCCATCGTTTCTGTTTTTTATCCCTTTTTCCTAAGTATCCATGCGTTTTTATTCATAAGGTTAATTCATGGATTTTCTACCGGATTTAAGCCGACAGGAACTGCGGCCTATGTGGCAGACATTGTCCCCGTAAACCGTCGTGGTGAGGGGATGGGTATTCTTAGCTTTTTTGGGATGACAGGGATGGGCATTGGAAATTATGTGGGTGGAGTCATTGCAAATTATTATCCGGTAGATGTGCTCTTTTACTCCAGCGCAATAGTGGCACTGCTATCAGTAATTGTACTTATTGGAATGAAAGAGACGGTGGAGAACAAGCAGCAATTCTCCGTTAATCTTTTGAAGATAAAAAAGTCCGACATCTATGAACCTACCGTTCTGGTCCCTTCAATTGTGATGATGCTCGTCACTTTCTCTTTTGGAACGGCACTTACACTGGCACCGGATTTCAGTGAGTATGTAGGCATTGGTAATAAAGGATTATTCTTTTCTTATTTCACATTGACTTCCTTAATCTCCAGAATTGTTGGAGGTCGTCTTTCAGATGAATTTGGAAGAAAGGCCATTCTCGTAGTCGCTATGCTAATCGTCGCCGCCGGATCGGTGTACACCGGATTTTCTAATAATGCTTTCAACTTTCTTACGGGAGCTTTGATCTTTGGTGCCGGCTATGGACTCTCGTCTCCGGCCCTCTTCGCATGGGCCGCTGATCTGGCACCGGACCAGTTTCGGGGACGTGGCTTTTCCACCCTTTTTATGGCACTCGAAATTGGAATAGGCATCGGAGCGTTTTTGGCAGGTCAGGTTTATGGAGGCAGTCCCGAAAACTTCGCTTTAGCTTTTTCAGGATGCGGCGGATTGGCTTTCTTAGCATTTATTTACTTACTGGTTAGCGTTAAATGAGTGGAAAGATTGGCCAACTTTATGTTTATAAGATTTTTAGATAATTTAATATGAAATTAACAGATAGAAAAAACAGCTTTAAAAAGATTATGACAGTTTTAAAAGCAATTATTATAAGGCTGCCAGAGTAAAGCTATACACACCTACAGATTTGTATGAGTATGATGGTATCATCAATCCTCTTTATTTAGGAGTAGAAGGATATGGTGGAGAGAACTATAAAATAAGAGTATCAGGAAAATTTGTTGATGAGCTTAGTAATATTTACCATCGTAATTTATCTTTAAATAAAAAGGATACTGTTTTTCTGCGAATTTTTGTATCCCTTTTTTCATCTTATGATCACTATGCAGAACGCTCATCTGGTTTTGGTGTATATTGTAATCTTGATAGCACTAGAGGAATAATGGGAACTCTGTTATTTACAGACCCCGTTATAACCAAAAAATGGATAGATGAGATAAAAACACATGATACCCGAGTAGGTGGTTCTGTTTCTATACATCTTAGTTGGTATTATAAAAAGAGTAGAAACAAAAAATTACGTTTTGTTAAATCTTACGTGTCCGATAAAAGTTCTTTAGATGGAGCAAAAGTGGTCATTGATAGAGTGTTATACAGTAATGAGTATGTAAAGAATAAAAATAACTTACCCACTGTTCTTTTTGATTACTTTGATTTTCATACTGCTTCTAGTAGAGAAATGAGTGAACTTTATAGTTTAAAACAAAAATATTACACTAGTTCTATGACTGAAACCGTGCGAGGAGTTCAGATAAAATATGACCTTCCACAGAGATTTTCTAGTTCTGAACGTTATAAAATTAATGCTTATTTTAAGGATGGAAAAGAAATACCTGTCTTTTTAGAATCTGGTAACTGTAAAGATATAATTGAGAAGGTATTAATAAAATTGGCATCGCTAAAATGCAGCAGATTTGCAATAAAAAGTAATGCACACAAAAATCTTTTAACCTTCCTTCCCTGCTACTCCCTCACAAACTTCAACAAACGCCCGTCCGGTAGCCGCACCAAATAGAGGCCGCTTTTCAATGAGAAGATGTCCACCCTTGTGTTGGTGGTGCCTTCCAGCAACGGCTTGCCGCTTAAACTCAGAATCTTGAATGTCCCTCCGACCGAGGACCGCACTTCCAGATAGCGGCCAGAGGGATTAGGGAAAACGACAGCTTCGGCCGCATCCTCCGCCGCACCGAGAGGGGTCTCCGTAATCGTCACCCGCTGCGTCTGCGTGACCGTGTTGCCCGTCTCATCTTCATACGTCCATGTAATCATCGTGCTTTCCATGATG
>JAPPDO010000454.1 GCA_028821635.1 Ekhidna sp. | reverse complement strand
AGATCCATGGCACCGCCCATCCCCTTTACCATCTTGCCCGGAATCTTCCAGTTGGCAATATCTCCATTGTCAGCTACCTCCATCGCACCAAGTACGGTAAGCTGCACGTGCTGTCCCCGGATCATGGCAAAGGAAGTAGAAGAGTCAAAAATAGAAGTCCCCGGCAAAGTGGTCACTGTTTGCTTGCCCGCATTGATGAGGTCAGCATCCACTTCCTCTTCCGTTGGGAAGGGACCCATTCCTAACAGTCCGTTTTCCGATTGGAATTCAACGCTGATCCCTTCAGGGATGTAGTTAGCAACGAGCGTAGGTATCCCTATGCCGAGGTTTACGTACCAGCCATCCTGAAGTTCCTGAGCGATTCGTTTCGCAATACCATGTTTATCAAGCATATTCTATGTTTTTATGATTCTTTGTTCTATTTTCTTTTCAAATATCTCGCCTTGAAAGATTCGCTGCACAAATATTCCGGGTGTATGAATAACGTTGGGATCAAGGTCTCCCGGTGCTACCAACTCCTCCACTTCAGCGATCGTGATCTTTCCGGCCGTCGCCATTGGAGGATTAAAGTTGCGGGCTGTTTCTTTGTAAATCAGGTTGCCTGCCCTGTCACCTTTCCATGCTGATGAAGAGAACACATGGTCTGGAGTTTTATTCTTCCCTGTAAAACACGCAGACTATATGCTCACTTTGCGGTTAATCATTTTAGAGTTATCAGGAATTTGTTAGATTTAGCCTGAAATTGTAATGGAGATATGCGAAAAAGACAATTAAACGCATTGACCTTGACAAACAAACAGAGTCCACGCTAACAGAAGATGAACTCAATCGCCTTCATTGATACTGAGATTGGCCCAAAGGATACGGTTCTTGACATTGGAAGTGTTAAGAGTGATGGGGGTTCATTTCACAAAACTTCAGATGGCGAGTTTATTCGCTTTCTCAACAGCGTGGAGTTCGTTTGCGGGCATAATATTCTCAACCACGATGTAAAATATATCAGCAAAGCACTCACAGATGCAGGTATTAATATCGTAAACATCATTGACACTTTGTTTTTATCTCCCCTGCTTTTTCCAACAAAGCCCTATCATGCTTTACTGAAAGATGACAAACTTCAATCAGAGGACACTAACAACCCTCTGAATGATGCGATCAAAGCAAGAGATTTGTTCTATGACGAAGTTGATGCCTTCAAACGAATAGATGAAGCACTTAAACAGATTTTTTATTTGCTATTGAATGAAAAAAAGGAGTTCCATTCTTTTTTCCGTTTCATTACTTATACGAGCGTTAATACTGATGTAGAAAAATTGATTTGCCAAACATTTGAAGGTGAAATTTGCAAAAATACTGACCTTAAAGAGATAATTTCCAAGTGGCCGATTGAGCTTGCCTACTGCCTATCACTGATCAACTCTTTCATTTACCATAAAAAAATACATTCCGTCACACCGCCTTGGGTGCTCAGGAATTATCCCGAAGTTGAACGAATCATGCTCCGCTTGCGAAGCAAGCCTTGTGTAAGCGGCTGTGTGTATTGTAACAATACTTTGGACATGCACAAAGGCTTGAAAAGATTTTTCGGTTTTGATTCATTCAGAACCTACGAAGAAGAGCCGCTGCAAGAGAGAGCAGTCAAAGCAGCCATTGACAACAAGTCAATACTTGCAGTTTTTCCTACCGGTGGGGGTAAGTCCGTCACTTTTCAGATTCCGGCCCTGATGAGTGGTGAAACGGCCAGAGGTTTGACCATCGTAATCTCCCCGTTACAGTCGCTGATGAAGGACCAAGTTGACAATCTGGAGAAAGCCGGAATTACAGATGCCGTTACAATAAATGGCTTGCTTGACCCGGTTGAAAGAGCAAAATCCTTTGAAAGAGTGGAAGATGGCTCAGCTTCTATTCTTTACATCTCACCGGAATCATTGCGTTCAAGAACCATTGAACGGTTGACGTTAGGAAGAAAAATTATCCGTTTTGTCATTGACGAGGCACACTGCTTCTCTTCGTGGGGGCAAGACTTCAGAGTAGATTACCTGTACATCGGTGACTTTATCAAGTCAATCCGGGGAAAGAAAAATCTTGAGGACGAAATTCCGGTTTCCTGTTTTACTGCAACGGCAAAGCAGAAAGTCATTAAAGACATTCGGAACTATTTCAGAGCGAAACTTTCACTTGAGCTTGAACTGTTCACGTCCAAAGCATCAAGAACCAACCTACACTATCAAGTCTTCGAAAAGGGAGAAGAGGAAGAAAAATATCGGATATTAAGACGTTTAATTGAGGGGAAAAACTGCCCAACCATTATTTACGTTTCAAGAACGAGAAAGGCTTATTCTCTTGCTGACCGGCTAACCAATGATGGTTTTTATGCAAAACCATATCATGGAAAGATGGACAAGCAAGAGAAGTCTGAAAATCAAAATGCTTTTATCTCCGGTGAAGTCCCGATCATGGTAGCTACTTCTGCTTTCGGAATGGGAGTTGACAAAAAAGATGTCGGTATGGTCATTCATTATGAAATCTCCGATTCACTTGAAAACTACATTCAGGAGGCAGGAAGAGCAGGACGGGATGAACATATTATTGCGGATTGTTTTGTCTTATTCAATGAGGAGGACCTGAGCAAACACTTCATCCTGTTGAATCAAACCAAGCTGTCAATCAAAGAGATTCAACAGGTTTGGAAAGCCATCAAAGACCTCACCAAATTTCGTTCATCGGTTTCAAACTCTGCTTTGGAGATAGCCCGAAAGGCAGGCTGGGATGATCATGTTGTGGAGATTGAAACAAGAGTAACCACAGCCATTGCAGCATTAGAAGATGCCGGCTATTTGAAGCGGGGGCAAAATATGCCGAGAATTTTTGCCAGTAGTATTCTCTCAAAAAATGCGCAGGAAGCCATTGACAAAATCAATGCTTCGGAACGATTTGAGGAGAAGCAGAAAGAAAAAGGATTCCGCATTATCAGGAAGCTCTTTTCCAGCAAAAGTAGAAAACAGTCAAACGAAGAGTCAGCCGAATCAAGAATTGATTACATCAGCGACCACTTAGGGATTGTAAAAGAAGAGGTAATCAATATTGTGAATCTTCTTCGTGAGGAAAAAATTCTGGCTGACGCAAAAGATTTAACAGCTTTTATAAAGAAGGGAGAAAACAAAAACCGTTCCCTCCAGACTGTAAACACATACAGCAAGGTTGAAAGCTTCTTACTTCCACTAATAGAGCAGGAGGAAAAGGCCCTTCATATAAAGGAATTAAATGAAAAAGCTGAAGAGCGAGGCTGTAAAAACGTTAATCCCGGTAAAATAAAGACCATAATAAATTTTTGGTCCATTAAAAATTGGATCAAACGAAAAAATCTATCTCATTCAAAGAACCAGATAGCAGTGCTTTCCCTCCACCCAAGAGAAACGTTGAAAGAAAAGTTGGAGAAACGGCACGAGTTAGCAAAGTTCATAGTTGAATATCTTTATGAGAAAAGCATTTTAAATGCTTCAGAAGATGATAAAGACAACGAGGAGGTGTTGGTTGAGTTCTCTGTTCATGAACTAAGGGATGATTTTGAGAAAGGGCCAACGTTGTTTGAAAGAAAAATTACCCTTGAAGACGTTGAGGATACGCTTTTCTATTTGTCAAGAATTGATGCGATCAACATTGAAGGGGGATTCTTGGTGACTTATAACCGAATAACCATTGAACGGCTTGAGGAGGATAATCGCAAGCGATATACCAATGAGGATTACGAGCGATTAAATCAGTTTTACGAAAATAAAGTACAGCAAATTCACATCGTTGGTGAATACGCAAAGATGATGATGAACGATTATAAGGGTGCGTTGCAATTCGTAGAGGACTATTTTCAATTAAACTACTCTTCATTTCTCAGAAAATACTTTCCCGGAAGTAAGGCCAATGAACTCAAACTCAAAATGACCCGAAAAAAACACCAACAACTTTTCGGAGAATTATCGCCGACGCAATTAAAAATCATCGAGGATAAAGAAACCCGGTATATTGTGGTGGCAGCCGGCCCCGGAAGTGGTAAGACCAAGGTACTGGTTCATAAACTTGCTTCATTGCTTTTGATGGAAGATGTCAAACATGAGCAACTACTCATGCTGACGTTTTCAAGGGCAGCGGCAACAGAATTTAAGAAGCGTTTACTTAAACTTATCGGAAACGCTGCCAACTACATTGAAATAAAAACATTTCACTCTTACTGTTTTGATTTATTGGGTAAGGTCGGGAGTTTAGAAGAATCTGATGCGATTTTAAAAAAGACCCTTAAAAAAATCAAAAACCGGGAAGTTGAGCCCAGCCGAATCACTAAGACAGTCTTAGTCATTGACGAAGCACAGGATATGGATGAAGATGAGTTTAACCTGGTCAATACGTTGATTGAAAAGAACGAGGAGATGCGGGTAATTGCAGTCGGTGATGACGATCAAAACATTTATGAATTTAGAGGGTCAAGTTCAAAATATCTGGAACAATTTATTCAGGAAAAGAAGGGCACTAAGTACGAATTAGTTGAAAATTACAGAAGCAAAAAAACCTGGTTGAGTTCACCAATCAGTTCGTGAAGAG
>JAPPDO010000152.1 GCA_028821635.1 Ekhidna sp. | reverse complement strand
CGGAGATTAGGATGTATGAAAAACTGTTTACGACAGAAAACATGAGTACAATAACCGATGATTTTAAAAATCATCTCAATCCTGATTCTCTGAAACTCATCCCCAATGCGGCATTAGAGCTGTCATTAAAGGAAGCGAAAGTCGGAGATCAAATGCAATTTGAAAGAATTGGCTATTTTCGTGTTGACGAAGATTCGACCCAAGACCATCTGATTTTTAACAGGACTATCACTTTGAGAGACAGCCGGGGCAGAAATTAGGTTAAACCTATGAATGAAAATCCGGCGAGCCATACGATGGCTTTGTGCCTTTCTACAGAAAACGATACCTAATTCCCCATGATCCCCGAATACCGCCTGAGTCTACTACCAAATATGCGAGTTCGGTATGAAAACCAAATGTCTTTGATTCAAAAGGGTAAATATTAAGTCCCGCCGGGATAACCCCCCCTCTTTGGGAAGGCTCAGAACCGGAAGCAATTCCGACACCTAGATAAAGGTCAAAAGAAGAACTGCTTCTGATAATGTATGTAGCGATAACTTCAAAATAGGCATCTTCGTCTGCAACGCTTGAGCCTAATCGAAATTCCGAAAGTAGCTTATTGTTATAGGTATAATTTAAGCCGAGAAAGGAATTGTTCGAGTCGTGATAGCTGACACCAAATTGTGCAGAAGCACTCAGAGAGACAGCAATCATTAATAAAGATAGGTAAATTTTCTTCATTATCATTTTTTTATGTAAAGTTGTCTTTAATCAGGCTAATTTTTTCTTCCAATATCTCACCAAGCCCGCTACGCTCATCCAGGAAGGGTTAGCCACTTCATATTGTTTTATTCCTAAGTCTGAAACGCCTTTGTCTTTTAATTGTTTAGCAATATATCTCACAAAAAGTGGAGTGATTTGTTCATTACTCAAGCCCCCCTCCCACTTTTCCTTTATCCAGTAGGCCCAATCATACAGGATTTCCTTCAATTCCTGTAGGTGTATCGTTGGATTTTGTACCTCTCCATAGTGCGTCAAAACCAGTGCATTTGGTTTTTTGGAAAGGATAATATCTATTGAGTTCATCCAATCTTCCAGGCTAATATCAGGGGGAGGGCACGGAGGCACCACCGGTCCTCCTTCAATTTTGACTCCCGCCGTATCTCCTGTAAAAATAATATCCTGCCACTGCCAGGCAGTGTGATGCTTCGCATGACCGGGGGTATGTAGTGATCGTATGGTTTGATCTCCAATCTCAATTATCTGATCATGTTCGCAAACAATCAGGTTTTCCCGACGAATCCTCTCCATCTTTCCCCAAAGCGTATCCATTTGATCGCCATAAATCATTGTGGCTGAGGCAACAAGTCTGTCGGGATTGTGCATGTGATTAACACCAAAAGGATGCAGATAAATATTAGCATCATTCCTAGCAAATGTCCAAGCGGCACCCGCATGGTCGAAATGAATATGAGAAAGGAACACATGGCGGATATCTTCAGGTTCATAGCGATGCCTTTTAAGCCCGGCTTTGAGATGCTCAAACGTACTGTATGGCCCAGTCTCCACCAAGATGGGCCCTTCGGTTGATTCAATTAAGAAAGAAGCAATAGCATGCTTATATTCCATAAAGTGTAAATCAATGATGTGGTACATATTAGGGTAAATTTGTTTGTGATAAAGTTAGCAAAATGAGTGAATCAAAATATTTCCAGGATCATTTACCCGGAAACATATGCTTCGGATGCGGCGATAATCACGAGGGCTTACAAATCAAAAGCTATTGGGAGGGTGAAGAAGCTATCTGTGAATGGATATCCAAAGAAATGTATTGTGGCTGGAGTAACCTCATGAATGGCGGCATCATTGCCACTTTAATTGACTGCCACTGTATGGGTACTGCGGTGGCTGATGCATACAAAAGAGAGAATCGACCTCTCAACTCATTACCGGAGTATCGATACGCCACAGGCACTTTGTCTGTTAAATATTTAAAGCCCACCCCAAATACCCGTGTGCGGCTGCGTGCAAAAGTTACGGAAGTCAAAGGCCGAAAGACGGTACTTTCCTGTAGCTTCTATTCGGAGAATGGAGAGAAGACCGCAGAAGCGGACGTAGTAGCTATCAGAGTCTACGACAGTAGTGAAAACAAAAAATCAGCATTTGTAAGCTAGCCTATTTTACGCTGCCCATCGTATAATATCGTTTTCTGTCATCGCTCTGTATTCTTGGTGGCTTCTTTGTGTGCTTTGTGGTTAAATCGTTATTAGTTTGTTCAGTATGGACTAAAAAAAGTCGGAAGTCAAAGTGTGCGCTTATGTTCTAAATTTAGTCTAAGCGTAGACTGTATCTACGCTTTAAATATGTTTTGTTGTTTTTTTAACGAGAAGATAGATGAAGTAGGATATAAAGGTGTAACCATCTTAGCCAGACTTTCCAAGCTGGACTACAAACTACACCTATGGAAAGGGTCGTTTATAACCACGCCTATAGATGTGTAAATTAATGACTTACATCTTGATCAGAAAAAAAATTTGAGATAAAACTAAAATACTTTTGTATCATTATTCTGTATTCGTATAACTTTATTTTTTTAAAAATTAAATAAAAATCGTGGTAAAAAAATAATTTAAAAAAAAAAAAAAAACAAAAACAACCCCTTCCAAATGGAAAGCTCCCCCCCCCCCCCCCCCCCCCAACAACAATTAAGGAGTTTCTTTTGTAATTTAGTTTTTTCAATATCTAAATTGTATTAGTCTTTGAATACCATTTTAACTATTTTATTGACGTTACCGTTGGTTGCTTTCGGACAACAGCGACATACGATAAGTGGCTTCGTGAAAGATAGCGAAACCGGTGAGCACTTGATTGGCACCACCATACTTGACACAAGGTCGGGTCTTGGAACGATAGCCAATACTTATGGCTTTTTTAGCCTTACCCTAAAACAGGACTCTGTGAACTTACGCATCTCCCATGTGGGTTATGCCAACTACGAAGAGCGCATTTACCTAACAGAAAACGTAGAAAAAGCAATTAATCTGGAACCGGGGCAGCTTCTCAAAGAGGTCGTTGTTACTGCTTCTGAAAACATAGAGCTGAGCCCACAGATGAGCATGGTAAGTGTCCCCATGAAGCAGATTCAGTCTGCACCTATGCTGCTGGGCGAGGTAGATGTATTAAAAACATTGCAGCTTCTTCCGGGAATCCAGGGAGGCAACGAAGGTACCAGCGGCGTATATGTGAGAGGCGGCGGCCCTGATCAAAACCTGATCCTCATTGACGGGGTTCCTGTCTATAATGCAAGCCATTTATTCGGATTCTTTTCTGTTTTTAATGCAGACGCAATCAATAATGTGAGTGTGATTAAAGGAGGATTTCCTGCAAGATATGGCGGCAGACTCTCCTCCGTCATTGATATTTCCATGAAAGAAGGAAACAATCAGGAACTGAGAGGCACCGCTTCCATTGGACTCATTTCTTCAAGGTTTACGCTGGAAGGTCCGATAAAAAATGAAAATACCTCTTTTATTATCTCTGCCCGAAGGACGTACCTGGATCTTATTGCCAGGCCAATCATCAAAGCATCAACTAATGGCGATGATAACGTAGGATATTTTTTTCAAGACCTTAATGCGAAGATCAATCATCAATTTTCCAGTAAAGATCGCATCTACTTTTCTTTTTATGGAGGGAAGGACAAATTTTATTTCAGATCCCGATATAGGAACTCTGACGACTTACCTTCGGAAGATGAGGGAGGAATAAAATGGGGTAATGTGATCGGAGCACTCAGATGGAATCATCTTTTTTCACAAAAACTTTTCGCAAACATCACCGGCACTTTCAGCACGTATGGCTTTGACACTTTTGAAATCTATAATGAGCAACGCCGTGATATAAACAATGAAACTGAAAGAAACAGAGAAGAAATCAATTACAATTCCGGTATAGAGGATTTAGCCTTAAAAGTCGATTTTGACTTCCTCCCAAGCCCGGCCCATAGTATCAAATTCGGCTCCTCTGTAATAAATCACACGTTTGAGCCCGGAGCATTCGGATATGAATCCGAGGTGGAACAAGATACCACTTTTGGTGCCACAAAAACCTCCGCAGTAGAGTTTCTTGGTTACTTTGAGGATGATATTCGCATCAGTGATAAAATTGTATTAAACGCCGGGGTTCATGTTGCCGGATTTAATGTGCGTGACACATGGTACAGTTCGGTACAGCCCAGAATATCTGCCCGATATTTATTAAGCAGCAACTCCTCCTTGAAAGCTTCTTACTCTGAAATGACACAATTCATCCACCTGTTGACGAACAGCGGAGTAGGACTTCCAACCGATTTATGGGTTCCTGCAACAGACATGGTTAAGCCTCAGCAATCATGGCAGGCTGCACTCAGCTATGCTAAAACAATAGGGGACTATGAAATATCTCTGGAGGGATACTACAAAGAAATGACCTCTTTGATTTCTTATGTGGACGGAGCCACCTATTTTAATACGGATGACAACTGGGAGGAAAAAATCGTATCGGGCGACGGGAATAGCCATGGAATAGAACTCCTCATCCAAAAGAAAAATGGGCCGCTCACCGGATGGATTGGCTATACCTGGTCAAAGAC